>JANPCY010000441.1:0-5669 GCA_031431175.1 Steroidobacteraceae bacterium
AGACACCGAGCAATCCGCTGCTGCGCATCACCGACATCGCGGCCGTGACCAGGCTCGCCCAGGCTGCCGGCGCGCTGGTGGCCGTGGACAACACCTTCCTGTCGCCGGTTTGGCAGCGGCCGATCGAATTCGGCGCGGATCTCGTCGTGCATTCGACGACCAAGTACATCAATGGCCACAGCGACGTGGTCGGTGGGGCCGTCATCGCGCGCGACAAGGCGTTACATGAGGAGCTGCGCTGGTGGGCGAATTGCCTTGGCGTAACCGGCTGCGCTTTTGATTCCTACCTGACGCTGCGCGGCCTGCGCAGCCTGCACGTGCGCATGCGCCAGCACGCCGAGAATGCCGTCGCGACTGCGGATTCATTGGTCGGACACCCCGCCATCTCGCGTTTGTATTACCCGGGTCTGCCGGATCATCCGGGTCATGCGCTCGCGGCCCGCCAGCAACGCGCGTTCGGCGCGATGATCAGCGTGGAACTAGCCGCTGGCAAACCTGCCGTGCGCCGGTTCCTGGATGGGCTCAGCTGCTTCTCACTTGCGGAATCGCTGGGCGGAGTCGAGAGCCTCGTCGCGCACCCCGACACCATGACCCACGCCGGCATGGACCCAGTCGCACGGCTCGCCGCGGGCATCACGCCGGGGCTCCTGCGGCTGTCAGTCGGCATTGAAGCTGCGGAAGACCTGATCGCGGATCTCGCCGCGGCCCTCAATCGCGCCGCCGGAAGGATCGGGGCGGTCGGCTAGGCAATTCCCCGCACAGCTTCGTTTGACCCGCTTCCAGCCTGATGCATCATGGTGCGTCAAGGTGGCCCGCATGACCGAAAAAGACTACGTACTCGGTACTCACGACGAGGAGATTTCCCGCCTCGGCCTGCAGCATCACGTGTGGCGGCCGACCGTTCTCGAATGCTGGCAGAAGGCCGGTCTCAGCCGCGGCCACAAAGTAATCGATGTCGGCGCGGGACCGGGCTTCGCCACGCTGGACCTGGCCGAGATCGTCGGCCCGACGGGCGAGATCCTCGCGGCCGAGCGTTCGAGCCGCTTTCTGGAAATCGCTACCAGAGCCTGCGCCGATCGCGGACTTTCAAATGTTCGCTTCCGCAACATGGACCTGATGAACGAATCATTGGGCGTCAAGGATTTCGATGCCGCCTGGTGCCGCTGGGTCGCGTGCTTCGTGTCGTCGCCGGCCACGTTGGTCCAGAGAATTGCCGATGCGCTCCGCAAGGGCGGTGTCGCTATCTTTCACGAGTACTCAAACTACGCCACTTTTCAATTCGCGCCCCGCCGCCCGACGCTGGAGAGCTTCGCCCGCGAAGTCGAGGCGAGCTGGCGTGCGGCCGGCGGTGAGCCGAATATCGGGCTCGAGTTGCCGGTGCTACTGCCTGCCGCGGGCTTGCGCGTCCGGAATGTGCGTCACCATGTGTTTGCCATCACGCCGCGGGACGCCATGTGGCAGTGGCCGGCCAGTTTTATCGGCGTCAATCTGGATCGAATGCATGAGCTTGGCCGCGTCAGCGCCGAGTGGGTTGGGCAGGTGCGGAGGGACTTCCAGGATGCGGAAGCGGATGACAGGACCCTGATGACCACGCCGATGGTCCTCGAGATCATCGCGGAGCGGCAATGATGGTGTACGTCGGCAGCACGGATGGGAATCTCTACGCGCTGAATTGATCGCGTTCGCGGCGGCCGAACTTACAGACCCATGATCAGCCGACGGCTGTGCGCTTTTTCTTCTCGACGTCGTCGAATGGCAGTGTGTGCGCCGTCGCCGGTCCGTTCACGTTTTTGCCGCGAATTTCCAGCCGTGTCCCATGCACGGCAACCGGCACGTCGAGCCGTGCGATGGCCATCGACTTCCGGCTGAGCGACGAGTACATGCCGCAGGTAATCACGCCGACTTTCTTGCCGCCCGCGTAGACGGCGTCGCCCAGGTCCGTTGCAAGCCCGCCCTCGACCAGCAAGCCGAAGATCCTGAAGCGCTCCCTGCCTTTCAATTTGTGATGTTGCTCGGCGCCGCGGAAATCCGTCTTGCCCGGGCTCACCGTGAAGTCGAGGCCGAGTTCCCACAGGGTGTCGCCCGGCGGCTCGTCCTCGAACGGGTACATTTGCGACATGTCATAGGGATAAAACAGCAAGTAGCTCTCGACCCGCAACATGTCGAGCGTCGAGAAGCAAGTGGGGATGATGCCGAGGCTCTTGCCCTCCTCGAGAATCGTGTCCCAGATGAGACCGGCGTCTTCGCCCTTGCAGAAAATCTCATAGCCTCGCTCACCGGTGTAGCCGGTCCGTGACAGCAAAATGGGCCGGCCGAAGAGCGTCGCGGGCATGTGGTGAAAATATTTGAGAGCCCGGATCCCGGATATGTGCCTGCCGAGGTATTCGACCGCGAGCGGACCCTGCAGTGACAGGTCATGCAGGTCGTCGTCCACGAGCATCGTGGCATTACGACCAACGACGCCTTTTGCCAGCGCCTCGTGGCCCGCTCCGCTGCCGTGCACGACCATCCAGGAGTTGGGACCGGTCCGATACAGGATGCAGTCTTCGATGAAATGACCGGCCTCATTCAGCATGCAGGCATAGACGCTCTTGCCCGGGTAGACCTTGGTGACGTCCCGCGTCGTCGCGAAATTGAGGATCGCCGAGGCATGCGGGCCCACCAGATGCAGCTTCTTGAGTCCGGACACGTCCATCAGGCCCGCCTTGGTGCGGATCGCCACGTGATCGAGGGCCATATCGTGACCGTAGGTCCACGTGGTCCCCATGCCGTTCCAGTCCTCGAGCTTCGAGCCGAGTGCGCGATGCCGATCCGCCAGAACCGAAGTGCGCCAGGTCAGTGCCATTTGCCGGTCTCCATATATCCAGATTCAGTCGGGCCCGGTGCCCGGAGTCGTCGGTGCGCCGTGGTCGTATGGCGCAAGCCATTCGGCGACCGTTGCGCGGTAACGCGAAACACCCTTGTAGTCCGCCAGCGCCGGATGCAGCGACTTGAGGACACGGTGCATGCGCGCCGCCCATTTCGGAATCGTCACGAGCTCGCGCATGCTGATGAGATAGCAACGCACGCTGAATACGATTCCATTACTGCGCGGCAGACGCCACAGGCCCTGTAACTCCACACGCAAATGCGTGTCGTCACCCGCCTTCTGCAGTGTCACGCCGGCCCGATCCGGCCCCCACTTGGGGTAATTCTCCGGCGAGGTATCGAGACGCGGATGGATTGTCATGGTCCAGTTGAGGCGGCGGACTGGTTCATTCAAACGCAAATTGAGCAGGTACTTGAGCGCCCGCTCGAAAACGCCGAGCTCGTGCGCCAACGGTACCGGTCCGTGCCACTCCTTGAACGTCATGCCGATGTCGAAATCGAGGGACCAGTCGGCCTGGGTCGTCACCATACCTGCTTCGACCCACAAGTCCCCCTCGCGTTGATCCATCACGAGCCAGTCGCCCTGCGTCTGACGCGTGATGTACTCGAGCGGTTGCTGCGGCAATGTCGCCGGGTCGCCGAACAGAAACGCCTGCTCGACGCCAAGCGGCCGATTCGTCCAGTTCCAGCGAGTGCCCTGCTTTGCGAGCGTGAAGTGTTCCGGATAATCGCGCGCCAGCGATTCCATGATGAGCTCGAGACAATCCCACTGCGCGCTCATCATGTGGGGGAGCGCCTGAAAGCGCAGCGGTTCGGCGGCGAGGACGATGGCACGTTCACGGCACTCGGCGACGTAGTGTTCGTCGACGTCAATGGCGAATTCCGTGACCGAGCCCTTCGGGCCCGGCAAGTGCGGTTCAATATTCACCGCGTACATGTACTCGTCCTCGGCGAACGGAAATGGAAAGCGCCGGATCGCTTGTGGACTATTGCCATACTTGAAATCATCGCGAAACGATTCATCGGGCTTGAAGACAGCGTTCATCGATAGCTCTCCGGTCTCGGGTTCAGAGGTCCAGGACCAGGTTCTTGCAACGCGCCCGCGACACGCAGGGCATGATGTACTTGCCCGACGCCTTTTCCTCGGCCGACAGAAAATGGTCGTTGTGGATTAGCTCGCCTTCAAGCTCGACCACTTTTGTGTGGCAGAACCCGCATACACCGCCACGACAGAGGTACGGCGCATCAACGCCCGCGGCCTCGATCGACTCGAGCAGGCTCTGATCGGGAAGTACGTGAATCCTGAGTTTCGATCGCGCGAGGAAGGCGTCAAAGGCGTCACCCACGGGTGGCGCGCTGAATTGCTCCCAATGGATATGACTGTCCGACCAGCCGCAGGCCCGCGCGCAACGGACGACACGCTCGATCATGCCTGCCGGACCACAGACATAAACATGAGTGCCAAGCGGCTGTGACGACAGCAGAGCCTGGAAATCGATCAGCTCGTTGGCACTGTCGTAATACATCCGTACGCGATCGCCCTCCTGTTCGATGAGTTGGTCGCGGAATGCCGCATGTTCCGGCGCACGCACTGAGTAATGCATCTCGTAGGGCACATCGGCCGCATGCAGATCCTGTAGCTGCGCCATGAACGGCGTAATGCCGATCCCGCCCGCGACCAGTACGTGCTTGCGCGCGATCTTGTCGAGACCGAAGAGATTCACCGGATGGGCGATCTCGAGCCGGCTGCCCACCTGCACCTCGTCGTGCATGAAGTGCGAACCGCCGCGCGACTCCTCCATGCGCCGCACGCTGATTTCGTAGGCCTCGAGCCGGTACGGCGGACTCATCAGGGAATATGGGTTGCGATGCACGCGATTCGCGCGGCGCATCACGACGATGATGTGCGAGCCCCCGGAAAACGCCGGCATCGTGCCACCGGCGACCGGTACAAGCGTGAAATGCTTGATGAGCGGCGTCACTTGTTCCACCGCCGCGACCTCGACCGCAATGGTCTCGGCGTGCTTCAAACGAAAATCTCCTTGATCGACGGCAGCTCTCCCGGTACCTCCGCATCCACCATCACGCCCATGTAAGCCGCGAATCGTCGCGAGTAGTGATCGCGCACGATCAGATGCCGTCCGCAATCGATGCACTTGGCGATATTGGTACGGACGTTTTCGGTCGTCGCGCGACAGTGGATGCAGTAGACGCGGCGTGCGAGCGAGCCGCATGCCTCTGCGCGGATCTCGTCCTTGTTGAGGTTGAATTCGAACGCGATTTTCATGGCGAGCCCGATGAAGCTCTCTGGCCCGGCGACATACAGACGCGTGCCCATGAACGATCCGGCGAGCAGGGTTCTGAAATCCGCAAGCAGTTCCGCGACCCGCTCGAACACGCGTACATCGGATGCGCCGGTGCGGAAGCGCTCGCCGAAGTTGCCGGCTACGGCAGCGTCCACAACGTACAGCAGGCTTGCACGGCCAGCGGCAAGCGAGCCCAGGCGGCCAAGCTCATCAAGCACGCCAAGAAGGGGCGCACCGCCGACCCCATGGCCCAGCATCAGGTGATAGCGCCCAGCTGTATCAGCCTGCAAGGGCGCATAGACAGGCTTGCTTTTGATTCCCGTGACGAGCATGACCCGTGAACCATCCGGCGTGCGCCACTATACCCGCCCCCGGGACGCCCCGGCAGCGACCGACCGGGGCCTCACCCACCTGTGTTCCACCCAGGATTTGCAAAGAGACCACCAACAGGCATATGGTGCCGGCACAAGAACGAACCTATGGCAGTTGCCTAAC
>JANPCY010000442.1:0-5512 GCA_031431175.1 Steroidobacteraceae bacterium
CCTTTACCTGGGTAAAGGGTTGCGTCCCCTTTACCCGTCGCGCTTCGAGCGGCGCGGCCGGCGCCTCGGCCACCACGTCTTCGACCTAGAATATCGCCGCGCCTGGTGAATCGATCCGGGCGATCTGCTCACCAAGTACCCGGCGCATTGCGATCACGATTCCGGCACCGAATAACGCCTCGTTGGCGCCGCGCGCATCAACGTCATCAACTTCGTGCCAATTCGAAGTGAACACACCGAGGGAGGCCAGGCGCGTCATCGACCCATGCGTGCCGGCGCGACCGCGTATGCTGGCCAGGGCGCACACTTGTGTGTTGCCCGCTTCATAGCCGTCGGCCAGCGACACGAGAATGGTGCTGGGCTCCTTGACCTCGCCATGAAACGCCCACCACAGCCGACGCAACGGATCTGGCCGCGGCGCGTCGAGTGACTGCATGAAGAGCGAAGCTTCATCGAATCTGCGTTCCGTGACGGACGTCGTCCCTTGCAGTAGCCCAAGCGGATCGCCGCGCAGGACCCGGTAATCGTATGCCTCGGGGGCAGTGCCCGCCAAACGCACTTCCCCTGCGCCATCGGAGCTGAGGATGCCGACCGCGTCGCCGCGATCGATCGCAACCTGGTCCACGCCATCGGCCACGGCAAGACAACGCGCGGCCTCCTCGGCGTGCTCCTCGGAAGTGGTAATTGCCACCGAGCCGATGATGCCGGCCAGCGAGTACGCCACGTCGTACGGATGCGCAATCCGGTCGCGGCGCTGGAAGCCGCAGTCCTGGAGCAACTTCTCGACCGGCACGACCTGGCCCTTGACCATTGTCGAGCCGTGGTCGGAGACAATATCAACGAACAATTCACGGCCTGTCCGCGCGCGCACCTTGGCCTGCAGGTCCTGAAGGAATGCATCGAACTGGATCAGGAATGTCTCTGCCGCGCGCCTGCCCTTGACATGCAGCACAGCATCGCTTGTCTCGAGGTATGCAACGAATGTCTGCTTGTGGCTGCTCAAGACCTCCCGGCCGATCTCCCGCATTTCGCGCAGCGCGACATGATAAGGCGCCATATAGCCGATGATGCGATGCAGGCTCGAGTAACTCCTGGAGTCCTCTCCGACACTCGGATGCGCCTGGCTCGAGAGCGAACCCAGCGTATTGCCGACGACCTTGTTTTGCGCGGCGTCGTAATGCACTTGCTGATAGCCCTGGGGCGGTTCACTGCCACCAATAGCAGCGAAGGAAACATCCGATAGCGACGGAAAAGTCGAGACCATTCGTGCCGCCTGGTGAAAGTCGGTGAAGTGCCCACGCCCCTGCAGGTCGACGAATACGTCGTACGGAATACCATCAAGAGCCAGCACCAGGCGTTGCGGGAGACCATCGGGCGAAACGGCGGACGTGCGCCCGCCAGCCAGGCTTTCACCCGCGGCGAGGGAAAGCAGCAGCATCAGGAACCCGCTTAGAGCGCGGCGCTGGCACATGTTCGAGGCGATCGGCATGAACGCTTGATTCCAGGGTGGAGCGATTGACGCTCGCGGATAGTACGCCCCAATTACGCGAAAGTCGTACGCGGCCAGATGCCGCCGATAGCGGCGCGGAGCCGGGACTCCAGGAAGGTTGGTAGGATGGGGTGGCATGCCATGGCGGGATTTTCACATGGGCGTCCTTGATACCGGCATTCTGTTTATCTACCTCGCGCTGATGGTGGGCCTCGGTTTCTATGCCCAGCGCCGTCAGAAAAACATCGAGGATTATTTCGTGGCGGGTCGGCGAAGGGGGCCCGCCACGATCGCGTGCCTGTGGGTCGCGGCCTGGATTGGCGGAGCATCCGTAGTCGGCACCTCGGCACGCGTGTACGAATTCGGCGTGACCGGCGTCTGGTACATTCTTGCGATAGCGATCGGCTGCCTGTTGTTCGGCCTGTCCATGGCCCGGCGGGTGAAGCAGCTCGGCGACCGCCACCAGCATCTGACTTACCCGGATTTCATCGAGCAGCACTACGACAGCCGCACCCGGGTGGTGGCCACCATTACCACCGTCCTGGCGTACACGGCGTATACGGCTGGCCAGTTTGCTGCTGCGGCCGCGATCCTGCAGGTGCTGCTCGGCTGGGACTACGGCACCTCGCTGCTGTTGTCCGGAGCAGTCGTGATCTTCTACACCGCCATCGGTGGATATCTGGCCGTGACTTATACCGACTGGGTGCAGGTCGCACTGGTGCTGCTCGGGATTGTGGCGATCGGTGTTCCAGTCGCAATCTCACAAGCCGGCGGCTGGACCGAGATGCACGCCGCGCTGCCCGCTTCCTATTACGATCTCGGCGCCCAGGGCTGGGACCGGATTGCGGCACTCGTGGTCTCGTTGGTGCTCAGTTTTTTTGTGGCCATGGACAGTTTTTCCCGCAGCTTCGCCGCGCGCGATGCGGCAGCCGCACGCAATGGCGCCCTGCTCGCCATCTTCGTGATCCTGCCGATCGCGCTTGCAGTCGCATGGCTCGGCCTGGCCTCTGCGGTGCTATATCCGAACCAGGCGGTCAGTGCCGGCATCCTCACCACCTTCGTGCTGAAGGCCTTTCCCGTCGGCCTGAAGGGCCTGATGGTGATCGGCATCCTGTCGGCCGTCATGTCGGTTGCATCCATTTGCATACTCACTGCATCGGCGAACTACACGCGCGATATCCACCAGCGTTACATCCAGCCGGACATTGCCCCCCGCGCCATGCTGCGACTCGGCACGCTGGCATCGTTGGGCGCGGGTGGGCTTGCCATGCTGATGGCGTGGAAGATGCACGACATCATCGACATCCTGCAGCTCGGGTTCACCATCAACTCGGCAGCGCTGTTCCTGCCAACGATTGCGGCCATTTATTGGAACCGCGTGCCTGCGAGCGCCGCGTTCTGGAGCATCAGCGCGTCGCTCGCGACCGTGATCGGCTGGCGCATCGCGGCCGACGCCGGAATGGGCGGCCTGTTCACCATCGATCCGCTGTGGCCGGGGTTGCTGGTTTCCGCAACGGTGCTGCTGGCGCTGACGGTATTCCGCTCGCGCCGTATTGCAAAGGCGGCCGTCTGAGCGCGTCACCGGTGACCATCGTATTTGCCGAGATGCCCGAGGCGGCAGGCCGCGACCTGTCAATCGAACGGCAGCATCTGCCCTCCACCGCGCGCATCGAGACCTTCACATACTCAGGCGATCAGGGCGCTTTGATCGCCGCCTGCCGCGATGCCGACGCCATCCTGACGGACTATGTCCCGTTTGACCGGGCCGTGCTGCAGCGGCTGGATCACTGCCGCATAATTTCGGTGGCGGCAACGGGTTGGGATTGCGTGGATGTCCAGGCCGCGGCGGAGCGAGGCATTCGCGTGAGCTGTATCGGGGAATACTGCACCGACGAAGTCGCAGACCCTACGATGGCGCTGCTGCTCGCGCTTAATCGCCACTAGCTCGCATATCACCGCCAGGTGCAGACCGACCGCAACTGGCGCTGGAATGAAATCCATGGTGTGAAGCGCCTTGCCGGCCAGACCCTGGGCCTGGTCGGATTCGGCCGCATCGGGCAAGCGGTTTGTCGCCGGGCGCTCGGCTTTGGCCTGCGCGTCCTGGCCTGCGATCCACTGGTCGATGCTTCGACGGCAGATCACCATGGCGCCCACCTGGCCAGCTTCGAAGAACTGTTGGCACAGGCGGACATCATCAGTCTGCACTGCAATATCAACGCCACCAATCGCGGCCTGATGAACCGCGCTGCATTCGCCCTGATGCGGCGCAAGCCACTGCTGCTGAATGTCGCGCGCGGCGGCCTGATCGTTGAACCCGAGCTGGTGGAAGCCCTCGACAATGGCCTGGTCGCCGGCGCGGCACTCGACGTGCTGACGCAGGATTCGCCGGATCTGCTGCAGCATCCGCTCGCCGGCCGCGACGATGTGCTGCTGACGCCACACGTGGCATTCTATTCGGAGTCGGCACTGGCCGACCTGCGGCGTATTTCAGCGCAGAACATCCGGGCGTTTCTCGAAGGCCGCCCGGATGATGTGTTTCGACTGGTTTCGCCGCCGGAGGGCGCGACATGAGTCTGGCTGCGACTTTCGATGGCGCGCCGGAACAAGGCACGATCAACTTCGGTGTCGGGCAGCCCTCGGCCGACCTGCTGCCATTGGCGCTGCTGCACGGCGCCTGTGAGCGCTTCTTTGCGAGCGCCCAGCCGCTCGAGTTGAACTACGGAGAACGCCAGGGCGATGCGCGGCTTCGCGCGGCGCTCGCGGCGTTCTTGGGCGATTCCGGTGGCGGCGAAGCCAGTCCCGAGTCGCTGATGCTCACCGCCGGAATCTCGCAGGCACTGGACTTCGTTTGCAGCCGCTTCACACGGTCCGGCGATACGGTATTCGTCGAAGAACCCAGCTACCCCTATTCGTTCCAGATCTTCCGCGACCACGGACTGAAAATCGTCGGCATACCGCTGGACGGTCAGGGCATGGACATGGAGCAGTGCGAACTCAAGCTCGCCGAGCATCGCCCGAAACTCCTGTACACGATTCCGGCTTACAACAATCCGACCGGACTGACGCTGAGCCAGGAGCGGCGCGAGCGGCTCGTTGCGCAGAGCCGCAAGTACGGTTTCATCATCGCGGCCGACGAGGTCTACCAGCTGTTGCACCATGGCGCACCGCCGCCAGCGTCGTTCGGAACACTGGCCAGGCACGGCAACGTGCTATCGCTCGGGTCGTTCTCAAAAATCCTTGCGCCCGGCCTGCGGCTCGGCTGGATCCAGACCAACGCGGAGTTGATGGGCATCCTAACGGCCAGCGGCGTGCTGGTAAGTGGCGGCAACTTCAACCACTTCACCTCGCATGTCGTCCGCCAGCTGATTGAAAATGGTGAACTGGCGTCCTTCGTCGCGCACCTGCGCTCGAATTACGCGGCACGGGCGGAGGCGATGGATGCGGCGCTGCACACTCATCTCGACGGCATCGCGACCTGGCAAAAACCACAGGGTGGTTATTTTTTCTGGCTAAAGCTGGCTGCCCATATCGATGCCGCAGATCTCCAGGCAGCCGCTCGCGAAGCCGGCACCGGTTTCCTGCCCGGTACCGCGTGTTCCACGACCGGAGGTCTGAAAAATCATCTGCGCCTCAGCTTTGCACACTACACGGTACCGGATATCCACGACGTCGTTGCCCGCCTGCGAAAGGCGCTGCCCGGGGGATTCAAGTCGTGAGTGCGACTTCCGAACCGGCAGGGACCCTGCAAGTCGCCATGGCGCACGCCACGCGCCTGCTCGATGTCGATCCGGCACTCGCCGCCGAACAGGCGCTCGAGATCCTGAATGCGGTCCCGAATCACCCTCCCGCGGTCTTGTTGCTGGCCACCGCCCGCCGCCGCTCGGGTAAGGCGTCTGCTGCGCTTGCGGTGCTGGAGCGATTTTTGCGGGCGCTAAGCAAATGGGCCGCCGGACACTTTGAGCACGGCCTGGCGATTGCCGGCGCTGGTCGTGGGGACGTTTCTATCCGCGCCTTGCGTTGTAC
>JANPCY010000443.1:0-1761 GCA_031431175.1 Steroidobacteraceae bacterium
GCTGGCTCGCCGAGCACATGATGATCGTCGGTGTCGAGAATCCCGCCGGCGAAATTCATTACATCGCCTGCGCGTTCCCGTCGGCCTGCGGCAAGACCAATCTCGCGATGCTGATTCCGCCAGACAGCATGCCCGGCTGGAAAATCTGGACGGTCGGGGATGACATCGCGTGGTTGCATCCCGGGCCTGACGGCAAGTTATGGGCTATTAATCCCGAGGCGGGATATTTCGGCGTCGTGCCCGGCACCAATGCGAAAACAAATCGCCACGCCTTCGAGATGATCCGTCGCGACACGATTTTCACGAATGTCGCTGTGACCGCCGACAACCAGCCCTGGTGGGAGGGCCTCGACGAAGGTGTGCCGGTGACCGACTGGCAGGGCCGGCCATTCGACCCGGCGAGGGGTCCCGCGGCGCATCCCAATTCGCGATTTACAGTTTCCTCCCGGCAGAATCCAAGCTACTCGCCGATGGCGGACGCGCCGCAGGGCGTGCCGATTTCAGCGCTGGTGTTCGGCGGCAGGCGCCGCGCGCTGGCCCCGCTGGTATTCCAGGCGCGAAACTGGGGGCACGGCGTGCTGGTCGGCGCCGCGATGGCTTCGGAGACGACGGCAGCCGCCACCGGCAATGTCGGCGTCGTGCGGCGGGACCCAATGGCCATGAAGCCCTTTGCGGGCTACAACTTCGGCGATTACTGGCAGCACTGGCTGTCAATGGCGGAGCGCGTGCCACGGCTACCCGGCATATTCCAGGTCAACTGGTTCCGTCGCGATGCCGGCGGACATTTTCTGTGGCCCGGCTATGGCGAGAATCTCCGGGTGCTCGCCTGGATCATTGACCGCTGCCAGGGCCGCGGGGCCGCGGATGAAACGGCCATCGGTGCCGTCCCGCGCCGGGATGCGCTCAATCTCGCGGGTCTGAAGCTGCCCGACGCAACGGTTTCCGAACTGCTTTCGGTGGATACCGCGCAATGGCGCGGCGAAGTGGAACAGATCGCCAGTTATCTCGCGGGCTTCGGCTCGCGGCTGCCGGGCGGTTTGCGGGTCGAACTAGACGGCTTGCGCGCGCGCCTCAAATAGGCCGTGCCTCAGGCAGGCCCGGAAGGACTCGGGACGGTATCGGTCCCCTCTTCGCAGTTGTATTCGACCGTGTGGTAGGACTGTGGCTCCGGCACGCGCCCAAGCCCGATGACGCCCTTGCCTTTCAGCGGAATCGCGTCGCGGCGCACGAATGCGTCGTCGCCATCCTGGCCCTGCACGAATGAACCATTGGTGCTCTCGTCGATCAGCATGAACCGGTTCTTGCCGGCTTCGATGCGTGCGTGCAGCCTCGACACGAGATTGCCCTTGATCACCAGATCGTTCTCCTGGCCGCGACCCAGCGTCGCGGCTGAGCGTTCGCGATCGTCCAGCATCAGTTCCTCGCCGAGATACGTCAGGCGGATGCGGAATGGGCGGTGCTGCTCGGTGATCGTCGCGATCGCCGGCAGCACGCTGGTCGCATCACCGTGCTGCCACAGCAGCTCGTAAATGGTGACCTCGCCCTGCTGGCCGCGTGGCACCGCCACGTCCACCTGGCGCGTAATTGCACGCCATTCGTCCGACAGGCGCGCGAAGATCGAATCCGTGATGATGATCTGGCCAGCCTTGGCCTGGCTGGTCATGCGATTGGCCGTATGCACGGCCGCGCCGAAAACATCGCGCGTCTCGAGTACGACGGGACCAAAGTGACAACCAATTCGTATCGCGATGTGCTGTCGCT
>JANPCY010000444.1:0-5516 GCA_031431175.1 Steroidobacteraceae bacterium
GGTCGCGATGACCGGCAATCCTGGCCAGGCGTACTACTGCGCGGCCAAGGCCGGCATCGGCGGGTTCACGCGCGCGCTCGCGCGCGAGGTCGCCTCGCGCGACATCACGGTCAATATCGTCGCGCCGGGCTTCATCGACACCGACCTGACCCGTGCCTTGAGCCAGGAGCAGCGCAGCTCGCTCGCGGCCCAGATACCGCTCGGCCGCCTGGGACAGCCACAGGACATCGCTTTGGCGGTCTGCTTTCTGGCCTCGCCGGCGGCGGGCTGGATCACCGGGCAGACCCTCCACGTCAACGGCGGAATGTACATGTCCTGAACGATTTCGGGCCCTAACCGACGCAGAAAAGGCTTTCAGAAACAGTGCACAAGAAAGGTTTCTGGCAGCTAGTGGGGGTCCGTGGCATAGAATGGCGACCCGCGGCCGGCCGTGACGCCGCCATGGGAATCACTAGGCAAGGGAATAAAAACCGATGAGCACAGTCGAAGAACGGGTGAAGAAGATCGTCGCCGAGCAGCTCGGGGTGAAGGACGAAGAAGTCACGAACGACGCGTCTTTCGTCGACGATCTGGGCGCCGATTCCCTGGACACGGTCGAGCTCGTAATGGCGCTCGAGGAAGAGTTCGAGACCGAAATACCGGACGAGGATGCCGAGAAGATCACCACGGTGCAGCAGGCGATCGATTACATCGTCCAGCATCAGTCCAAGTCCTGAGACCATGCCTGCGCGAGCCCCGGGCCCTCGGCCGGGGCTCGTTGCGTCACGCCAGCCCCGGCAGGCAGAGGAAACAGCTTGAGCAAGCGTCGCGTGGTCGTCACCGGGCTCGGCATGGTGTCGCCGCTCGGCAATTGCGTCGCCGACAGCTGGGCCGCCTGCCTCGCTGGCAGGAGCGGCATCGGCCCGATCACGCGCTTCGACACCACGGGTTTCCCCGTGACCTTTGCCGGGAGCGTGCCCGGATTCGACGTGTCGAAGTTCATGCCCGCCAAGGAAGCGCGGCGCATGGACATGTTCATGCAGTACGGCATAGTAGCGGGCGCGCAGGCGATCGCGGATTCCGGGCTCGAAATCAGCGACGCAAACCGCGACCGAATCGGGGTCGTCTTCGGCGCGGGCATCGGCGGCCTCGCGACCATCGAAGAGAACCATGGTCGGTACCTCGAAACCCGGTCGCCGAAAAAAATCTCGCCGTTCTACATTCCGGGCAGCATCATCAACATGATTGCGGGCCAGTTGTCGATCATGTTCGGAGTCACCGGACCCAACCTCGCGCTGGTCACTGCCTGTACGACCTCGACGCACAGCATCGGCATCGGCATGCGCACGATCCAGTACGGTGATGCGGATGTCATCGTCGCCGGGGGCGCCGAAATGGCGCAGACACCGACGGCGGTCGGCGGCTTCTGCCAGGCGCGTGCGCTATCGACGCGCAACGACGACCCCGAGCGCGCCAGCCGTCCCTGGGATCGCGATCGCGACGGTTTTGTCATGGCTGACGGCGGCGGTGCGGTCGTGCTCGAGGAATACGAGCACGCAAGGGCGCGCAACGCGCCGATTCACGCGGAACTCATCGGCTTCGGCATGAGCGGGGATGCGTACCACATCACCGCGCCACCGGAAAATGGCGCCGGAGCGAAGCAGTCGATGACCAACTCGCTGCGCGATGCGCGCATCAACGTTGATGAAGTCCAGTACGTCAATGCGCACGCGACCTCGACGCTGCTCGGCGACATCGCCGAGACGACCGCGATCAAGGACGCATTCGGCGCCTACGCGAAGCGCCTTGCAGTGAGCTCGACAAAATCCATGACCGGCCACCTGCTGGGCGCTGCGGGCGTTGTCGAAGCAATCTTCAGCATCCTCGCGATCCGCGACCAGGTCGCTCCGCCGACCATCAATCTCGACCATCCCGGCGCAGGCTGCGATCTGGACTACGTGCCGCACACCGCCCGGCGCATGAAGATTGACACGATCGTGAGCAATTCCTTCGGCTTCGGCGGAACCAACGGCACGCTGGTTTTTCGCGCGCTGCGCTGAAGCCGGTGGAGGGTGATCCGGTCGGTCGGATGCTGGCGCTTCACGAGCGGTATCCGGAGCGCTATCCGGTGCTGCTCGACAGTTCAGCGGCAGGCCAGCCGCTGGGCCGGTTCACGCTGCTGCTGGCTGGGCCCGAGGGCCGCCTGTTGCTCGATCGGGAGCGGCGGCTGCAGGGCGAGGGCGAGGGAGATCGTTTCTGCGATCGCCTGGACACCTGGTGGAGCCGTGAGAGAGGCCCGGCACCGCCGGCACCCTGGCCCTTTGCGGGCGGCTGGTTCCTGTTCCTGGGCTATGAGCTCGCCTCCGAAGTCGAGCCCTCGCTGCGGCTGCCCCCGTCCCCCCTGCCGGTCGTGGCGCTCGCCTGGCGCATGCGCGCGGCCCTGCTTCACGACCATGAGTCGGGCGCGACCACGGTGCTGGCCGAGCCAGCCGCTGCCGGGATAGCCGACAGGTTGCGGTCCGACTTCCAGGACATCGGGCAGGCCGCAAGCCCCGAGCCGATCGGTCCCGTGAGCGCGGTGTCCGAGGACGATCCGGAGCGGTACCTGGAAGCCTGCCGTGCGGCTCTCGCCCATATCGCGGCAGGTGACGTCTATCAGGCCAACCTCGCAAGGACCTGGCGCGGACCCGTCCCCGCAGGCATGACCACAGCAAAGCTCTATGCGCGCCTGCGCGCTGCCAATCCGGGCGCCTTTTCCGGTATCGCCCAGCTGGACGCTGTCGCCATCCTGTCGAGCTCTCCGGAGCGCCTGGTGCGCGTACGTGGCAGGCGCATCGACACCCGGCCGATCGCGGGCACCCGGCCCCGGCTCGCGTCGGGTGACGCGGCCTCGATCGCTGAACTGACCGCGAGCGCCAAGGAACGCGCGGAACACGTGATGCTGATCGACCTCGAGCGCAATGACCTTGGCCGGCTTTGCGAACCCGGCAGCGTGCAGGTGGACGAGTTCATGGCGGTCGAGAGTTATGCACACGTTCACCACATCGTCTCGAATGTCTGCGGCCGGCTGCGCGAAGATGTCACGCCGGGCGCGGTCATCCAGGCTTTGTTCCCCGGTGGCACGATCACTGGTTGTCCCAAGATCCGCTGCATGCAGTTGATCGGTGATCTCGAGGGCAAGGGCCGCGGCGCCTATACGGGCGCCATGGGTTACCTTGCGCTGGACGGCAGCCTGGATCTCAACATCCTGATTCGCACCATGACCGTGCAGGGCGGCGAGGTCGAGTTGCGCGCCGGCGCAGGGATCGTCGCCGACTCGGATCCGCTGGATGAACTCAATGAGACCCGCGCCAAGGCGCGTGGTGTGCTGCGCGCGCTCGGGAACGGCGGCTGATGCCGGTTCTCGTCAACGGCCGCGCAGGACAGCTCGATCCGCTGGATCGAGGGCTGCAGTATGGTGACGGCCTGTTCGAGACGATGGCTGTGCGGGACGGCCGGGCGCGATTCGCTGCATGGCATGTTGCGCGATTGACCGAAGGTGCGCGTCGGCTGGCGTTGCCATTGCCGGATCAGGAGTTGTTGCTTGGGCAGATCGCCGCTGCGTGGCCAGGCGGCCGCGGCGTCGTCAAACTGATCTGGACTCGAGGTGCTGCAGGGCGGGGCTACCGTCCGCCGGCGCAAGTGGAGCCGACCTGCATCGCGGCAGGATTCGAATGGCCTGCCTGGCCGGAAAGCGCCTGGAGCGAGGGTGTCCGGCTTCGCTATTGCCAGACGCGACTGGGGCGCAATCCGGTGCTGGCCGGCATCAAGCACCTGAACCGCCTGGAACAGGTTCTGGCGCGCGCCGAATGGGACGATGAACGCATTGCCGAGGGGCTCATGCTGGACGATCGGGGCCAGGTCATTTCGGGCACGCAGAGCAATCTGTTCGCCGTCATTGCGGGGCAGATCGTGACGCCGGCACTCGATCAATGCGGTGTCAGCGGCATCATGCGCCGCGCGTTTTGCGCCTGGGCCGTATTGCACGCAACGGCAGTCATCGAACGCAGCCTGCGGCCGGGCGAACTCGAGACGGCCACCGAGATTTTCGTGACCAACGCTTTGATCGGCGCCTGGCCGGTGCGCATACTCGCGGGCAAGGAAGTGCCTGCCGGACCGCATACGGCAAGATTCAACTCCTGGCTCGCGACGCAGGGATGAAGCGCCTGCGGGTTCGCATTGCGCTCCTCGCGATCCTGGCGGTCGTCGCCTGGTTCAGCCTGCGCCAGTACGAGGCGGCCTGGCTTGCGACGCCACTGCCCGCATTGCAGCAGCCGGTTGTCTACCAGCTTGCGGCCGGCGCATCACTGACTTCGGTTGCGGCCACACTTGCGGAAGCGGGTTGGCTGGACCGACCCCGGGTCTGGGTCTGGTATGCGCAGTGGAACGGTGCCGCGACCCGGATCAAGGCGGGCGAATACCTGTTGCAGCCCGGCACGACGCCTGCCGCATTGCTGCACCAGTTCGTGACGGGCGCGGTCCTGATGCACACGCTGACCATTCCCGAGGGCTGGACCTTCAAGCACGCGCTGGCCGCCATACAGGCGAATCCGGCGGTCGCCGTGGAATTCCGTGGCCTGTCACAGGACGAGGTCATGGTGCGACTGGGCCTTGCGGGCCGTCATCCCGAGGGGCTGTTCTTTCCGGACACCTATCGCTTTCCACGCGGGACGACCGACCGCGAACTGCTGCAACAGGCGCGGGCCCGGCTTGAGGAGGAGCTTGCCTCTGCCTGGAAGAAGCGCAGGCCGGAGCTTCCGTTCAGTACGCCTTACGAGGCGCTGAAACTTGCTTCGCTGGTCGAAAAGGAAACCGGGGCGCCCGAGGAACGACCGCTGATCGCCGGTGTCTTCGTCAATCGCCTGCGCATCGGCATGCGCCTGCAAACGGATCCGTCGGTCATCTACGGAATCGGCGAATCCTTTGACGGCAACCTGCGTCGCCGCGATCTGCAGGCCGACACGCCTTACAACAGCTACACGCGCGCGGGCCTGCCGCCGACACCGATCGCATTGGTCGGGCGCGCGGCGCTCGAGGCCGCGGTACGACCGGCCGCGACCGAGGCGCTCTATTTTGTCGCGACCGGCAAGGGCGATGGCCGGCATTACTTCGCAGCCTCGCTGGTTGCGCACAACTCGAATGTCGCACGGCACCTGGCCAACCTGCGCGGCGGCAGCGGCCATCAGGTACGCTGACCCCGTGCGCGGCCGGTTTATCACATTCGAGGGTATCGAAGGCGTCGGCAAGTCGACGCAGCTCACGCAAGCTGCGCTTCACCTGCAGGGCCGTGGGATCGATCTGCTGCCGACGCGCGAGCCCGGTGGCACACCGCTCGCCGAGGCGTTGCGCGCGCTGGTATTGCAACGGCGTGACCGGCCCGTCGGTGTCACGGCCGAGCTGCTGATGATCTTCGCCGCGCGAGCCAGTCATGTCGCCGACGTGATCGCCCCGGCGCTGACGCGCGGGCGCTGGGTACTCTGCGACCGCTTTACCGACGC
>JANPCY010000445.1:0-4320 GCA_031431175.1 Steroidobacteraceae bacterium
CCCCCCGCCAGCAACGCGAGCAGCGGGCCGGGATGCAGGCCGATTGAGTCCATCCAGCCTGCGGTGCCGGCCAGCCCGTAGCCACCGAACCAGCCGAACAGCTTCTGCGCGCCGTGCGCGACGAAGATGATGCCGACGGGAACGCGCAACGCGAGCTGGCTCCAGCCGGTGCCGGTGGACAAAAGATTTTGAACCAGACGATGACTCATGATTGCTCTCCTTGATCCGATGAATTGGTTGATGGTGTGCGTGGTCATTGCAGTTCCTCTACGCAGCCAGGCGATCGACGGCGGCGCCCGCGTTTTGCATGGCGCGCTCCTTCGCTTCGCTGCTGACGTTCAGTCCCTCGGCATAGACGAACTCGATGTCCTTGATGCCGAGCAGGTTCAGGAAATTCTTGACGTACGGCGTCTGGGTATCGGCCGGCGTGCCCTGGTAGAAGCCGCCGCGCGCCGCCATCACGTAGACCTTGCGATCGCCGATCAGGCCCTCGGGTCCATTCGCCGTGTAGCGGAAGCTGACGCCGGCGCGGGCGATGTGATCGAACCAGGTCTTGAGCGTCGAGGGAATGCCGAAGTTGTAGAGCGGCAGGCCGATCACGACGACATCCGCGGCCTTCAGCTCCGCGATCAGCGCATCGGAAAGATCCACGATCGCCTGCTGCTCCGGCGTGCGGCCCTCGGGCTTCCCGAAAAGCGCACCCGCACGCTCCGCATCCAGGTGCGGCAGCGGATCGCCTTGAAGATCGCGCACGACAACGCGGCCATCCGGATGCGCGGCTTGCCAGCGCTCGATAAAGCGCCGCGTCAGTTGCGAGGAATTGCCGCGCTCGCCGAAAAGGCTGGTGTTGATCTGGAGCAGGGTCGTCACGAAGCACCTCCTTGGGGTCGGTGCTATTAAAGTATTTGTACATTCGATTAAAAAGCGGATAAATTCGGGTTTATCAATCGATTGGATCGATATGACGGCACCCCGAATCAGCCTTGAGCAGTGGCGCGCCCTGGTAGCCGTGGTCGAGGCCGGCGGCTATGCGCAGGCCGCGGAGCAGATCCACAAGACCCAATCAACCGTCAGTTACGCCGTGCAGAAAATCGAGCAGCAGCTCGACGTGAAGCTCTTCGAGATCCGCGGCCGCAAGGCGGAACTCACGCCCGCCGGGCAGGTGCTCTACCGGCGTGCACAGTTACTGCTGGAGCGCGCCGCTTCGCTCGAACGCGGCGCTCAAAGCTTCGCCGCCGGCTGGGAGCCGGAAGTGAGTCTCGCCGTCGAGGTGCTGTTTCCGACCTGGGTGGCGCTGCGCTCGCTCGATCGCTTCGCCAAGGAGCGCCCCGAAATCCGCGTGCAGCTTTACGAGACCGTACTCGGCGGAACCGACGAGGCGCTACAGGAACGGCGCGTGGATTTCGCGATCGTCGATTCCATTCCCCAGGGATTTTTCGGCACCGCGCTCATGCGTGCGCGCCTGATCCCTGCGGCAAACCCCGATCACCCGCTGCACAAGCTGGCCCGGCCGGTCACGCCCGATGACCTGCGCGAACATCGCCAGCTGATCATCCGCGACACCGCCCAGCAGCAGAAACGCGATTCCGGGGGCTGGCAGCGCGCCGAGCAACGCTGGACTGTCTCGCACAAGGCGACGCAGATCGCCGCCGCCTGCATGGGCCTGGGATTCGCATGGTTTGCGGCAGAGACAATTCAGCGCGAACTCGAGGCCGGCCAACTCAAGGAGCTATCGATACAGGAAGGCGGCGAGCGCTTCGGCGAGCTCTACCTGGTATTTGCGGATCACGAGAATCCTGGCAAGGCGGCGTCGAGGCTTGCCGGGATTTTGCGGGAGGATGTCGGGAAGTTGTGCCAGGAGGCCAAGGGTATGCCTACCGGGTCCTAGCGTCGGAGCATAATCCCACCATGATCAAGATACTTATCTCCATCATCGTCGCGGTCGCACTCTTCTTCGCGGGCATGACCTGGCTCAGCTTGCACTGGACCTATTCCGACGGCGAACGCGCCGGCTACGTGCAGAAGCTCTCAAGAAAGGGCTGGCTCTGCAAGACCTGGGAAGGCGAAATGGCGATGGTGACGATGCCGGGCACCGTGTCAGACAAATTCTATTTCACGGTTCCGGATGGGGCCGTGGCAAGCCAGATCGACGCCAGCGTCGGCAAACGCGTGGCGCTGCACTACGAGCAGCACAAGTGGATTCCGCTTTCCTGTTTCGGCGACACGGAATTCTTCGTCACGGGCGTGCGCGTGGTGGAGTGAGCGAGGGGATTTCTGGTGCCGGGTCGCAAGTTCGCAGTTAGCTGCCTTTCTCGATGTCCGCCGTGAACCCGATCGGCCGTGATTTCGCGGCCGGTGGCGCCATCAGCGCGCGAATCGCGCGATAGACCTCCTCGAACTGCCGGCGCGTCTTGACGTCGAGCGTTACCACTGATTTCTCGAGCGCCTCGAGCTTGCGCACGAGCTCGGTATTCGACGCCAGGACCTGCCTCAGTTTTACGAATGCCCTGACAACGTAAACGGACATTTCTACTGCCCGCGGACAGTTCAGAACCATTCCCGCCATGATGGCGCCGTGTTCCGTAAAGGCGAGTGGTGGGTATTTTGCGTTTCTGAACCTTTGCGAGGTGCTTGCAATTTGCAAGCTCCTGCCACGTAAATTGTTGATTTTCAAACGAATCACAAAGCCGCCTGGAAACCTGCCCAAGTTTCGGCGGACTTGCTGATTCAGCCGCTCTGTCCGTACGCCATAGAGCTCTGCCAAGTCCGAATCTAGTAACACCCGCTGACTGCGCACGATGAGTATTCGCTGCGCTATTTCCGATGCGTCGACGCCGTTTGCGGGTGATGCCATGGCACACGCATTTCAGAATCGCGCCATTTCGTTGCTCTGTGAATTGGCCACGTTCATTGCGAAATCAAAGAGTTCCAAAGCGACCGGTCACAATTTGCGACCGGTTCCCCTCCCCGCCTCCCACACCGCATCAAACCTCTCCGCCAACCTCGGATTCGCGCTTCGCACCTGCTCCACCACCGCCTTCGCCCAGTCGAAGTACTCGTGCTTGCGCTTCTCCGACCACTTCGCCGGCGGGCTCGCGAGCATGAGGTAGCGGCTCTTGAACCTACGCGCGTCGCGCGACCTTGCCTGTGCGGATCCGGACCGATGCGCGATTCCTGAAAGTGCACAACAGCTCGAGTTCGCCGCCGAGGGCGTTCACGTAATCGCGCAGCGTCGACAACATCAGGTCGCCACGCTGTTCGATTCGCGAAATCTCGTCCTGCCGCTTGTGCAGGGTGCCAGCGATCTCCGACTGCGTAAGCGCCAGTGCTTTGCGTAGTTCCTGGAGCGACAGCTCTTCCGCAATCAGCTCACGCGACCTGCGTGCAATGGCTCGACGATCGGTCATCGGCAGGCCGGCAATCGTTTCCCGCAGCGTTCGGCTCATCAAGACATTCCTTTATGAATCCTTTGTCAGGTTCCGCAGGTGTGCCTCAAACCGCGCATCTGCGCGCCGAATAAGGCCCCGATAAAACCGCCGTTCGTTCACGCCGGACTTGCACGCGCCGCTCAATAGAACCGCCTGGCGATGCAGATCGAAGGCGAATGCAACACGCCAGGGACCGTCCGTTAGCCTGAACCGAAGCTCTTTCATATTGGGATGGCGCGAGCCTTTCAACGTGTCGACCCAAGGCCGCCCCAAACTCGCGTGCGATCCGAACCGTCCATGGCACGGAGGATTATTCCTTCTAAAGCATATGCTGTCAAATACATATGCTGGACACGACACCACCAGAATGATGACCGCGGAAGCATCGGTTAGCCGTCTGCAAATTTCGCGTGAGCAGGCGCAAAGTCGGGGTTGAATTAGTCAGATTCGCGAGCGGCGTGGGCGTCAACGTTGCGTAACTACTTGATTGTCCGGTTACCCCTCCCCGCCTCCCACACCGCATCAAACCTCTCCGCCAACCTCGGATTCGCGCGCCGCACCTCGCCCACCACCGCCTTCGCCCCGTGGCCCGAGTTGACCTGCTGCGCCGCCGCACTCGCGCGGCCGGCCTTCGAGAGTTGCAGGCGCTTGCGCGACTGCTTGCTGAGGAACCTGGTGTCCGTGACCTCGGCGACGATATCCGCGATGCGCGCGCCGAAGTGCCCGCGCAGCTCGTCATAGGTCGTCGAATACTAGAGGCCGTCCCCTTCCCGCTCGGGAATGGCGTCCGCCGCCGAGTTCCCAAGGTAAACGAGTCCTCTGAAACCGGGCTTGTTAGAATAGGCCGATGTCCAAAAAGTCCCTCGCTCGTGCCAATCCCCACCTCCGTAAG
>JANPCY010000446.1:0-1816 GCA_031431175.1 Steroidobacteraceae bacterium
CCAGGCATTCAACGGCGGAATCCACGCCGCGTCCTCGATGAACTGCAGTGCCGCCGTCGTAATGTCGAACTGCTGCCACAGCGGCACGCACAGCGCGAGGGTCACCGCCGAGGCCACCAACGCGGCCCAGCGGGCCATGGCGATGCGGCGCTCGCCGAGCAGCAGTACGACGGCACCGCCAGTAATCGGCAGCCAGATCAGCCAGCTCAGCAGGTGGTCAATCGGCGCCATGTTCATGATTTCAGCAACAGCCAGCCGAGCAGCAGTGCGAGCCCGATGATCATTGCGAATGCATAGTGGTACAGGTAACCGGTCTGCACGCGCCTAATGACCGCAGCAATGGCGCCGATCGCGCGCGCCGTGCCATTCACCAGCACGCCATCGATCGCCACCTCGTCACCGCGCCTCCAGAGGCCGGTCCCGAAACTTCGCACTCCGACGGCCACCACGTTTTCGTTGAACCAGTCGAAGTAATACTTGTTGACCAGCAAGCGGTAAAGCCACGAATAGCGCTTGCTGATCGCGCCCGGCAGATCCGGACGCTTGAGGTACAGGAACCATGCGGTGACGACGCCCGCGAACGCGAAATACAGCGCCGGCGAAGCAAGGGCATGGGCGAGGAATTCGGCGGGGCCATGAAACTCCTCGCCGATAATCGACGCCGGAATGTGAGCCCCCTGCGAGATCGATCCAGCGAAGAAATCTCCGAACACGACCGGATCGACCGTCAACCAGCCGATGAAGACCGAGGGTATCGCGAGCGCGACGAGCGGCAGCGTGACGACCCATGGGCTCTCGTGCAGGTGCTCGCGCGTATGCTCATCCATGCGCTCGCGGCCGTGGAACGTCATGAATATGAGGCGGAAGCTGTAGAGCGCGGTCACAAACACGCCGAACAACACGCACCAATAGGCGTAACTCGAGCCTTCGATGTCGGAGTGCTTGACGGCATCGATGATGATGTCCTTCGAGAAGAAACCGGACAGCCCAGGGAACCCGATCAGCGCCAGCGCGCCGATCAGGCAGGTCCAGTAAGTTATCGGCAGGTAGCGTCGCAGCCCACCCATGCGGCGCATGTCCTGCTCGTGGTGCATGGCGATGATCACGGAACCCGCCGCCAGGAACAGCAACGCCTTGAAGAAGGCATGCGTCATGAGATGGAAGATGCCGGCGCCATAGGCGCCCGCGCCCAGCGCGGCGGTCATGTAACCGAGCTGCGACAGCGTCGAATAGGCGATCACCCGCTTGATGTCATTGCTGACGACGCCCAGGAAGCCCATGAACAGCGCCGTCGTTGCACCGATCACGATCATGAAATACAGCGCATCCTTCGACAGTTCAAACAATGGCGACATCCGCGCCACCATGAATATCCCCGCCGTCACCATGGTTGCGGCGTGGATCAGCGCGGAGATCGGGGTGGGGCCTTCCATCGAATCCGGCAGCCAGACATGCAGCGGAACCTGCGCGGATTTGCCCATCGCGCCGAGGAACAGCGAGACGCAGATCACCGTGATCGGCTTGGAAGGCTCGCCCGGCGTCAGGAAGATCTCCAGGCCGAGCATGCCCGGCGCGCGCTCGAAAACCTCGACGTAATTCAGGCTGCCGGTGTAGTAGACAACGGCCGCAATTCCCATGATGAAGCCGAAATCGCCAATGCGATTGACGACGAAGGCCTTCAGGCTCGCGAAGATCGCGCTCGGGCGCTTGAACCAGAATCCAATCAGCAGGTACGAAACCAGGCCGACCGCTTCCCAGCCAAAAAACAGCTGCAGGAAGTTATTGCTCATCACCAACATCAACATCGAAAAAGTGA
>JANPCY010000447.1:0-11024 GCA_031431175.1 Steroidobacteraceae bacterium
GTGCCCGCGATGTCCAGGTGGGCCCATTGCAGGCCCTCGGTGAACTTCCAGAGGAAGCAGGCGGCGGTGATCGCGCCAGCCTCGCGGCCGGCGACATTCGCAAGATCGGCGAAATTGCTTTTCAGCAGCTCTGTATATTCCTCTGCGACCGGCAGGCGCCAGGCACGGTCATCAGATCGTTCGCCGGCCGCCGCGAGCGCGGCGGCAAGCTTGTCGTCCGGGGAGAACAGGCCGCAATAGTAGCCGCCGAGCGCGATCACGCAGGCGCCCGTCAGCGTCGCGATGTCGACCACGGCGCGCGGCTTGAAGCGACGCGCATAGCTGATGCCGTCACATAGAATCAGCCGTCCTTCCGCATCGGTATTCAGCACCTCGATAGTCTTGCCGGACATCGAAGTGACGATATCGCCGGGCTTGGTCGCCCGGCCGTTCGGCATGTTTTCGCAGCTTGGCACGATGCCGACGACATTGACGGCAGCGCCGATCGTCGCGAGCGCCTTGATCGCCCCGAACACGCTGGCGGCACCCGACATGTCGAATTTCATCTCATCCATCGCAGTCGGCTGTTTCAGCGAGATACCGCCGGTGTCGAAGGTGATGCCCTTGCCGACCAGTGCGACCGGCGCTGCGCTGCGCCTGGCTCCGCGGTATTCCATCACGATGAGTCTCGGCGGTTCGTCGGAACCGCGCGTGACCGACAGGAAGGAGCCCATGCGGAGTCGACGAATCGCGCGTTCATCGAGCACGCGCACGCGAATCTTGCGATGTTCCCGTGCAAGCTTGCGGGCAGCGCCCGCCAGGTAGGATGGCGTGCAGACATTGGCAGGCAGATTCGCGAGATCGCGCGTCAGTGCCATGCCGGCGGCGATACCGCCCCCGTCGCGGATGCCTTGACGTGCGCCGGCAAGATCAGCGCTTCGCACACCGATGCCGAATCTCGCAAGTCTTGGTCGTGGCGGCTTGCGGCCCGACTTGAGGTCGGGTATCCGGTACAGGGTTGCGGCGACGCCCTCGGTGGCGAGGCGCGCGGCGTAATATGCGTCCAGACCCGGTATCGGCTCGGCGGACAGGTACAGCACGGCATTGGCGGCGCCGCTTTTTGCAAGCCAATGGGTCGCCGCTGAAACCGCGCGGCGATAGGCCTTGCGGCCATAGCTCTTCTTGGCGCCAAGGCCGACCAGCAATACGCGCTCTGCGGGGCCGCGCAGGCTGCCGACGATCGGCAGGACCTCACCGGACTTGCCGCTGAAATCACCGCGTCGCAGCACCCGGCTGACGGCGCCGCCGCTGGCGCGGTCGAGTTCGCGCGCCGGACCAGTCATTTCGGCGCGCTCGTGGATGCCGACAATGGCGCAGGCTGAGCGTTGCCGTGCTGCGGATGTGCCGGTGGCGAAGAACTGCATGTTCGATCATCCCCTGATTGCGCCGCTGGCCGGCGGGTCCTGCCCGTTGAGTGCGCTGCGAGGCTGGTTTACCGTGTACCCGCCAGTTTAATCGAAAAGGACGGACCCGCGCGCCGGGGTCCGCATGATAACCGCCTTGTTTCGCACCTTTGACCGCTATGTCCTGCGCGAAGTCGCGAATTCGTGGCTGGCCGTAATGATGGTGCTGCTCGCGATACTGGTCAGCAGTCAGCTGGCCAAGATTCTCGGCCTGGCTGCGGAGTTCGGATTCCCACGCGACATCGTCTTCGCACTGATCGGCCTTACGGCGCTGCAAAACATGGTGGTGCTGGTGCCAATCGGCATGCTGCTCGCCGTGATGCTGGCGCTGGGCCGGCTATATCACGAGTGCGAGATGACAGCCGTCCGCGCCTGCGGCGTCGGACCGGTACGGTTGTACCTGCCGATTTATGCGCTTGCGCTGCCAGTGGCGGTGGGACTGGCCTGGCTGACCTTCGAGGTCGGACCGGCGGCGCGCGACAGTGCCGAGGAACTGCGCGGCAAGGCGATGCGCGACGCGCAGTTCGGGAACCTGGAGCCCAGATCGTTCAGGACCTTTGCCGACGGCAACGCGGTGTTCTACGCCGAACGCAGGGACTCCAATGGGAGGCTCGCCAACGTATTCGTGCAACGCTATGTGGATGATCGGGTCGAGGTCGCGACTGCGGCCTGGGCCGAACAGCGCGTGCTTGATGGCGGTCAAACGCAGCTCATCGTGCTGCATGACGGCGAGCGCGTCGAGGGTGTGCCGGGTCAGGCCGAGTTCCGGCGCATCCGCTTCGTCGAGCACGGAATCCCGGTGGTCGTACCAGAACCTGGTGCTGGCCGCGACAATCCGGAACGCAAACCGACCAGCGCGTTGATCGGTTCTGCCGCGCTCGCCGACATCGTCGAGCTGCAACGGCGCATCTCGATGCCGATCATGGTGCTGGTACTGGCGCTGGTCGCAGTGCCGCTGGCGGCGCTCCGTCCACGCGAGGGACGTTATGCGCGCGTCGCGATCGCAATCCTGATTTATTTCGTTTATTCCAATCTCGTCTCGGCCGCGCAGATCTGGATCGAAAATGGCCGCATCGCGCCGCTCGTCGGCGGCTGGTCGGTGCACTTGCTGGCAGTCGCTGCCGGACTGTTGCTGCTGCACCGGCAGAGCCCGCTGAATCTCCGGCGGGCACCCGCCAGGAGCCGGGCATGACGCTGCTCGACCGCTACCTCGCACGGATGGTCTTGATCCACACGCTGATGGTCATGGCGGTGCTGATGGCGCTGATGACGTTGCTGATATTCATCGGCCAGCAGGACGATATCGGCATAGGCAGCTATGGTGTCGGCGACGCTTTTCTCTTCACGATGCTGTCGCTGCCGCAGCAGGTCTACGAATTACTGCCAATCGCCACTCTGATCGGCGCGATCCTCGGTCTCGGCGCGCTGGCGCGCGACAGCGAATTGACCGTCGTGCGCGCCGCCGGCGTGTCGATCGTGCGCATCGCTGCATCGGCTGCGCTTGCGGGCCTCGTTGTCGCCGCGCTGATGTGGATGCTCGGGGAGTACCTGGCGCCGCCCGCTGACCGGTATGCGCGCCAGCACAAGATCTTCAGCAAGTACTCGCAGCTGGATATGGCTGGCAGCAGCAGCGCCTGGGTGCGGCAGGGATCATGGTTCCTGAATGTCCGGCAGCAGGCGGCCAACAACCTTTTCGGCGGCGTATTCGTCTACGAACTGGACGCGGATCGCCGGTTGCGGCTGGTGGGCCACGCGGAAACTGCGGCGCAGGATGCGACCGGTCACTGGATGCTGTCGAACTATGCCGAAACCCGGCTCGATTCCGCCCGCGTTTTAACGCGCGTCAGGAACCTTGAGGAAGCCGGCGCGCAATTCAACGTGGATTTCCTCGGCCTTGCTGCCAC
This sequence comes from Steroidobacteraceae bacterium, assembly GCA_031431175.1. Taxonomy (GTDB): domain Bacteria; phylum Pseudomonadota; class Gammaproteobacteria; order Steroidobacterales; family Steroidobacteraceae; genus SCUD01. Next base: position 3,347 of record JANPCY010000447.1, read on the forward strand.
CCGGCCGACGGCGCTGCCGTTGATGGACGTCTATGCCTATGTCCGGCATCTGAAAGCCAACGATCTCGACTCGCGGGTCTGGGAGATCGCTTTCTGGTCCCGAATATCGCGGCTGGTCGCATCCGTCATGGTCTGCGTATTTGCGGTGCCATTCGCGCTCGGACCCCTGCGTTCGGCCGGCGCCGGGGCGCGTACGGTGCTCGGCATCATGGCCGGCGTGCTTTTTGTCCTGCTGACCCAGACACTGGAAAATAGCGCCCTGGTTTATGAGCTGAATCCCCTGCTGGTGGCCTGGGGGCCGATACTGCTGCTGGCCGTGATTACGACTGTCGCGATCCGGCGCGCGCACTAGGCGCGTCCTCAGAACCGCAGGATCCGCGTGCGGCTGGCGAGGTCCTGCAAGCTGCGGGCGCGCGGATCGAACAGGATCCAGGCGAAGTTCGCGAAGACGGCCAGCAGGAGGGCGCCCGCCAGTACGCGCGCCGATCCGCCCGGCTGGAATGCCAGGCGCAAACCGGATTCCGCGGCGACCGCAAGCGCCAGTCCGAGCGCAAAGCGCAGTAAGGCGGCCGGCCATCGCGGCGCATTGTCATCCGCAGTCGCAAGGCGGATCTTCCACGCCATCATGCCGAGTGTCTTGCCGCCGCGCGTCCATGCCAGTCCAAAGTATCCGAGCGCCAGCAGCGCGAGATAACTGCGGTAAGCCAGGTAGGCGCCGAGACCCTGTGCGGCCGGCGTGATGGCCTCGCCGCCGGTCAACGGCAATACGGCCAGTGTCCCGACGAACAGGATGGCCAACGACAGCAGGCAGTCATATACGAGTGCGGCAAGGCGGCGCAGCAGGCCGGCTGCCGGGGCGCCCAACGTGGATTGTGGATCCATGCGGGCGCGGATTGTAATGAATCAGCGCTTTGGCTGCGCGTTCGCGCGTTGTTCGATGAGACTGCGCTTGCTACGGAGGATCTGGCGTACCTGCGCGATGTCGGGGCGATCCGCGATCCGCGCGATGGCCTCCGGCAGTTCGTGCCAGGCGCGCCCCCAGCTCACCAGTCGTGTCGCGTCCTTGACGACCTGTGTAATTGTCGAGTCGTTTGCAGGCTTGGTGCTCCTGCCCGCCGATCTGGACTTTGTCCTGGGCGCACGCCCCGGCCTGACCATCGTCGAAGTGGAGGAGGTGCTGGTCGACCTGGCTTGCACTGCCGGTTCCAGCTGGCGCTCGCGTTCGGGCTCGGCAACCGGCACGAAGCGTTCGACATGCTGCGAGCCGACCAGGTTGGTCAGGAATGACATCAATTCGAGCGCCTCGGACAGCGACGGATCGGCGGCCGCCAACCGGGTTGTTACGATGTTCTGGAGATCAGCAAGGCGCTGCCGCGCGAGGTCGATGACCCATTTGGTCGGGCGCTGGTGAGTTGGCCAGGGTTGGACCAGCCAGTACTGGTCTTCGGGCAGGCCAGCGTAGCCACCATGCAGCTCCAGGCTCTTCTGCCATTTCTGCAGCAGATGGAGTACGCGTTCGTCGGCCGGGGTCATCGCATGTCACCGATCCAGGGGCCAGCGCGTCAAAATAAGCCAAGCACAGTACCTGCGCAGCGGTTTCGACGCAGTTCTTGAGGTTCGTCACAACGGGAAGCGAATCAGCCCGTTTCTCCGCAGACGCTCAGTCCACGACCCGTGTGCCGTCGGCGGCCGTGCGCTCCGCATACAGGGCCGACAAGCGCCGCGTCATCGGGCCGACTGCGCCGTCGCCAATCGTCCTGCCGTCGACCCAGGTGACGCCCGCCAGTTCGCCCATGGTCCCGGTGCAGAAGACCTCATCCGCGCAATAGAGCTCGGTCAGCGACAGGTCGCGCACTTCGCAGTCGATGGATTGCAGGCGGCAGATGTCCAGCACTGTATTGCGCGTGATTCCTTCAGGGCAGGCAGCGAGCGTCGGCGTCAGCAGACGATCGCCGTCCACCATGAAAAGGTGGGTCGCATTGGTCTCGGCGATGAAGCCGCGCAGATCCAGCATGATCGCGTCGTCGGCACCCGCCGCATTGGCCTGGATCTTGGCGAGGATCGACGAGAGTAGATTGGCGTGATGAATCCTCGGGTCGAGGCAATCGGGTGGGGAGCGCCGCACGCTGCTGGTGATGAGCTTGAGGCCCTGCTTCGAGTACACGGGTGTCTTGTGCTCAGCCAGTACGATCAACGTCGGCCCCGAACCGTTGAGCCGCGGGTCCATGCCGGAGGTGATCTTCACGCCGCGGGTCAGCGTCAGGCGGATGTGCACGCCGTCCTTCATGCCATTCGCTTCGAGCGTGCGGCGAATCTCCGCAGTGATTGCCGCGTGATCGGGGATCTGCCCGAACGCGAGTGCAAGCGCCGATGCGTGCAGACGGTCCAGATGTTCGGTCAGTGCAAAGATGCGGCCGTTGTAGAGCCGCAGCCCCTCCCAGACCGCGTCACCGCCCTGCACGGCGCTGTCGAATGGACTGATGCCGGCCTTGTCCCGGTGCAGCAATTGCCCATTGATATTGACAATCAGGTCGCGATTGCGCTCGTCGAATTGCTGGAGCATGGCGTCCTCAGGGCTGCAGGCGGTGCTGATGGAGCTTGTCATACCAGTGCCGGCATTCTGCCAGCAAGGGGCGCTGCGATTCGGGCAGCGACACCGGCGTGGGTCGCCAGGACTCGAAGCCCGTGGAGGCCTCGACGCCTGCGTACCAATGTGACGCCCAAACGCCGTCGGTCGAGCGCCGGCCCGGCACCCAGGAAAGCATCGCAGGCAAAAATGCCACGCCCAGTGCCTCGCAGAGTTTTGTGAGCATCGTCTGCGGATTGCGCAGCACATCACTCGCGAGTACGACAGGCGGTGCGCGGCCGAGGCGCTCCGCCACGCGCTGGAAGATCTCCCACTGCTGAGCCAGGCCGGTGTCGGCAAGTCCTGCCTGTGGGTAGCTGCGCAACAACGATGCGAGCATCTCCTCAGGTTCGCGAATCAGGAACGCGTGCGTCAGGCGGTCGAGCCAATCGCGGCCGATGTCGGGCAGCAGATGATGGGCCATGTGCTTCTGGTACCAGATTGCGCGGCCGTCGGGCGCCGGCCCCACGAGCGCTTCGGTTACCTTGCGCCAGTCCGGTTCATGATTCGCAATGATCTCGTCGCGTCCGGGATGCTGGATGCCGGTCACCAACAGAAAGTGTGCGTAGAGTGGCTCGTCGCTGACGGCGGTATCGGGCCGGCTGCCGAAGGCACGCATCATCGCAGTCGAGATACTGCGTGGCCCGGACCACATCGCAATTCGCACGGCATTCATGCGCGGCATCATAGCTGCGCCTGAACTGCGACGTAGCTCACGATATCGACATTGTCCCGCCTGCTTATGTGGCATGGGTGCCGCCGGCCGGCATGCGACTGCTACGGTTCCTCGCGACCAGACATGGTCTGACGAACAGGCACTCTCGCCGCGAGGCGAAGCCGCAAAACCTCGGATCTCCTGATGCAGGAGACAGCCGGGTTACCGAACCAGCTTTGAAATCTGGCGATCATGGCGCAGGCCATGCTCGATCGACGCTGGTATTTGATTCGGTAACCAGGGAGTTTGCGGCGATGAGGCAAGTGCCGATCGTAAACCCGCTGACCGCGCTGCTTCGCCGTCCACTGTTCCACGTGGCGGGCTTTTCGTTCGTCGTGAATCTGCTGCTGCTGATCCCGGCATTCTTCATGCTGCAGGTATTCGACCGCGTGCTCGCGAGCCAGAGCCAGGAAACGCTGGTCATGCTGATGCTGGGCGCGGCCGTTGCGCTCGGGATCATGCTGGCACTCGATTACCTGCGCGGCAGGCTGCAAGGCGTTGCCGGCAACATGATCGCCGAGGCGCTCTCGCCCGCCGTTGCCCGGGTGATTCTCGCGGCCAAGTCGAAGGGCGGCGAACAAACATCCGGTGAGGGGTTACGCGATGTCGCGACGCTCCGCGGCCTGTTCTCAGCGCAGGGCCTGCTCGCCCTGTTCGACGCACCCTGGTTGCTGGTCTATGTGGCGGTGATCTGGCTGTTCCATCCCGTCCTCGGCATTGCCGCCGCCGCGAGTGCGGCGATCATGCTGATGCTCGCGGTGCTGAACGACCGCATGACGCGGTCCAGCATTGAGGCCCTACAGCGTGAAGCGGCACGCTCAGGCCGGTACCTCGAAGCTTCCCTGGCCAACGCTGAGGTCGTGCAGGCGCTCGGCATGGCGCCGGCACTGATCGGACGCTGGCGTGACCTGAACCAGAAAGTGGTCGAACTGCAAGGCCCGATCGCGCGCAGGACCGTCGCGATGGCCGCGACGACCCGCACGCTACGCCAGGCAATCCAGATGGCGATACTCGGTCTCGGCGCTTATCTCGTCATCACGCACCAAGCCACACCCGGCATCATGGTCGCGACCACGATTCTGCTCGGCCGTGCGCTGGCGCCAGTCGAACAGGTCGTTGGCAGCTGGCGAGTGCTGGCGGAAGGACGCATGGCGCTCGTGCGCCTGCGCGAACTGCTTGAGGTAGCCACGGCGGAGCCTCCGCGCATGCAGCTGCCTGAGCCACGCGGTTCTCTCGATGCCCAGAACATCATCTATCGACCGGCGGGTTGCGATCGCCTGGTCCTGCAAGGTGTGTCGTTGCGCGTCGCACCGGGCGAGTCGCTCGCCATCGTCGGTCCGAGCGCCGCGGGCAAGTCCACTTTGGTGCGCGTGCTGACCGGACTGTGGAAGCCAACGGCAGGGCTTGTGCGCCTGGATGGAGCGGACCTGTCGCTCTGGCCCCGGGAGGCACTGGGACCGTCGATCGGTTATGTGCCGCAGGACGTCGAGTTGTTCCAGGGAACGGTCGCCGAAAACATTGCCCGCCTCGGGACGGTCGATTCCGCTCAGGTCGTCAGTGCCGCGCAACGCGCGCGCGTGCACGACATGATCCTGTCACTGCCTGAAGGCTACGACACACGGATCGACAATGCGGGCATGCAGCTGTCGCCCGGCCAACGCCAGCGCATTGCTCTGGCGCGCGCGCTGTACGGCAACCCGCGCCTGGTGGTGATGGACGAGCCGAACTCCAACTTGGACGGTCTCGGAGAGCAGGCGCTCGCTGACGCACTGGCCGACCTGCAGCGCCAGTTGGTGACCGTCATCGTCGTGACCCACCGCAACACGCTGGTACGGAACATGAGCCAGATGCTCGTTCTGGATGGTGGCCGCGTCCAGCACTACGGCCCGACCGCGCAGGTACTCATTGCGCTGGACCGCCAGAAGAACATCGCGTCGGCCCAGAACGTCGTCCAGATGTCGAGACCGGCTGCGCCAGTGCAGATGGAGCAGGCGTCATGAACGCCGCCGCCAACCTGAATCCGACGCTGGATGAGACGCTGGCCGAACACGTGCGCGAAGCATCACGGTTGTCCCATCGCGGACTGGCAATTCTGCTGTTCGGATTGCTTCCGATCATGGCCTGGCTTGCGATCGCGCCGCTGTCCTCTGCGGTCATTGCTTCGGCCTTCGTGAAGGTCGACCTGAACCGGCGTCAGGTGCAGCACCAGGAAGGCGGCATCGTGCGGGAGGTACGGGTACGCGACGGCCAGCACGTCGTGCAGGGCGAGCCGTTGATCGTGCTCGGCGACGTCGGGGTGGATGCCGACATGCAGCGGATCAACGGCCGGCTGCTGGCCGAGCGCGCCAGCGTCGCACGGCTCGAGGCGGAACAATCTCTGCTGCACACCGTCAGTTTCCCGGATGAGTTGATCGCGGCCGCAAATGGCGGCGGACGCCTGGCCGAGCAAATCGAAAAGGAGCGTGCGCTGTTTGCAGCGCGGCGCAGCGCGCTTAACGGCCAGACCGAATTGCTGCGCGAGCAACGTGCGCGCGTGGACCAGGAGGTTGTGGCGCTGCGTGCGCAGATCGGCAGCAGCGACGAGTCGCTGCGGCTGCAGCGGGGTGAGCTCGAGTCCAACCGCAACCTGCGCAAGGACGGGTACGTGTCGGCCGCGCGGGTCACGCAGATGGAAGCGAGCGTCGCGGACTACGCATCGCGTACCGAAGAGCACCGCTCTGAACTGGCGCGCGCCCAGCAACGGGTCGCCGAAATCAACCTGAAGATCAACGCGCTGGAGGGGCAGTACCGGCAGGCCGCCAGTGACCAGCTTCGGGAGGCTGCGTCGACGGTGTCGGAGCTGGAGCAGGTGCAGCGCACGTCAGTTGATGCATCGGACCGCCAGCTCATCCTGGCGCCCGCCAGCGGCGAGATCATCGGACTGAAGTACACGACGCCGGGCGCGGTGATAGCGCCGCGCGAAACGATCGCCGAGGTGGTGCCGCTCGACGTGCGGCTGGTCGTCGAGGCGCGGATCCGGACCGAAGACATCAACCGCGTACATCGCGGCCAGGCGGCGGACATACGATTCACCGCTTTCAATCGCCGCATCACCAAGCTGGTGTCCGGAAACATTGTCTACATCGCCGGTGATCGCCTCGTCGATCCCGTCACCAATCTTCCCTATTTCACGGCACTGATCGAGACGGACGCGGCCTCTCTCAAGGAAGCCGGCGATCTGAAGTTGCAGGCCGGCATGCCGGCAGAGGTTTACCTCAAGGGCGAGTCGCGGACGGCGCTCCAGTATCTGCTCGAGCCGGTGACCAACTCGATGAGGCGGGCGGGGCGAGAGACGTGAGCGATCGCGGAACCAATTCAGTACTTAAGTAAAGCAGGCGTTCAAGGAAACTATCATGCCTATCAGCACCAGCGGCGGAACCACCACATCGTTTTCCAATACGCCACAGGCGACAAATGACGTCTTCAACACCAACGAGGATGCGCTTGGCATCTCGTATTTGGACGTGATGGGGAACGATCTCGGCGGTAACGCCAAGATGCTCTGGTCGCTTGACGATGGGACCAGTGCTTCCACTGCCACCAAGACTTATGCTCCCGCCGACCTGCTGGCGCAAGACATTGGCGGGCTTGCGGATGGGACCCCGGACTTCAGTGCCAAAGGCGCAAGGATCTGGATTAAAGACGGGAAAGTTGGCTACGACCCCAGCACCTTCAGTGCTGCCGTCCAGGCCCAACTTCAATCGATGGCAGTGGGTCAATCCATGACGGACTCATTCACCTACGCCATCCGGCTCGCCAATGGCACGCTTGCCTGGGCTACGGCGACTGTGGTGATCGCCGGCGTGAACGACGGGGTGTCGATCACGGCGGCGGGCACCGATGCGATTGGCGCGGCGAGCGAAGACGCGAGCCCGACGACGCTGAGCGACACCGGCACGATCGCCTTCAACGACATTGATCTGATCGACTTGCATACCACCAGTGTGGTGGCGGCGGCCGGCAACACGCTGGGTGGCACGTTGACCATGGGCGCGGTGAGTGAACTCGCCACGACCCAGTCGGGCACGGTGGGCTGGACCTATAACGTGGCCAACAGCGCCACGCAATACCTGGGCGCGGGCGATACCGCGACTGAATCGTTCACCGTCACGATTAGCGATGGTCACGGCGGCACGATCAACCAGGTAGTGACAGTAACCATCACCGGCACCAACGACGTTGCCACCATCAGCGGCGATGCCACCGGCGCGGCCACCGAGGACGCCACCGATCCGATGCTGACCGACAGCGGCACGCTGAGCGTGGCCGATGTGGATCAGGGCGAAGACGTGTTCGAC
>JANPCY010000448.1:0-4868 GCA_031431175.1 Steroidobacteraceae bacterium
ATTCGAGTTCGAAGCAGGGTCCGAACGCCTTGTCCGTATAGCGCGCTGCACCGCGGAAGCCGAGCATCGGGTTTTCCTCGTGCGGCTCGTACGCCCGTCCGCCCAGCAGATTGGCGTATTCGTTCGATTTGAAATCGGACAGGCGCACGATCACCGGCCGCGGGGCGAAAGCGGCGGCGATGCTCGCGACGCCCTCGGCCAGCTTTTCGATGAAGAACTCGACCGGATTGTCGTAGCCGGCCATCTGCCAGCGGATCTGTTCCTGCAGGCCGCGCTCCAGAGAATCGAAATCCAGCAGCGCGCGTGGATGCACGCCGATCATGCGGTTGATGATGAAGTCAAGCCGTGCCAGGCCGACACCGTGATTCGGGATGGACGCGAAGTCGAAGGCGCGGTCGGGATTGCCGACATTCATCATGATCTGGACCGGCGGTGTCGGCAGCGCGTCCAGCTCGATCTGCTGCTGTTCAAAATCAAGTTGTCCTTCGTAGACGACACCGGTGTCACCTTCGGCGCAACTGACTGTGACCGGCTGGCCGTCGGTGATCGTGGCGGTCGCATTGCTGCAACCGACAACCGCCGGTATTCCGAGCTCGCGCGCGATGATTGCTGCGTGGCAGGTCCGGCCGCCGCGGTTCGTCACAATGGCCGAGGCACGCTTCATGACCGGCTCCCAGTCGGGATCGGTCATGTCGGATACCAGCACGTCGCCGGCTTGCACGCGTGACATCTCCCGCGCGCTCGCGATGATGCGTGCAGGGCCCGCGCCGATGCGCTGGCCGATCGCGCGACCGCTGGCGAGCACACGGGAGCGGGTCTTCAGCGTGTAACGCTGGATCGAACGTCCGCTGCGGCTCTGGACCGTCTCGGGACGCGCCTGCAGCACGAAGATCTCGCCGGTCTCACCGTCCTTGCCCCATTCAATGTCCATCGGACAGCCGTAATGGCCCTCAATGACCAGTGCCTGCCGCGCCAGCTCCTGCACGTCGGCATCGACAATGCAGAAGCGCGTGCGATCGGCGGGCGCGACTTCCACGGTCTCGACCCAGCGACCGGAGGAGGGACTGCGAGCGTAGACCATCTTCGACGCCTTGGAACCGAGATTGCGGCGGATGATCGCCCGCTTGCCGGCCCGCAATGCGGGCTTGTAGACATAGAATTCGTCGGGATTGACTGCGCCCTGCACGATCATTTCGCCGAGGCCCCAGGATGCCGTGATCAGCACAACGTCCCGGAAGCCTGATTCGGTATCGAGCGTGAACATCACGCCGCTGGCGCCCAGGTCGCTGCGCACCATGTACTGCACGCCGACCGAAATTGCGACCAGGCGGTGATCGAAGCCCTGGTGCACGCGATAGGAGATGGCGCGGTCGTTGTAAAGCGACGCATAGACCTGGTGCATCGCGGCGAGCACGGCCTGCGGGCCGCGCACATTCAGGATCGTTTCCTGCTGACCGGCGAATGATGCGCCCGGCAGGTCCTCGGCCGTTGCCGAGGAGCGCACCGCGAGCGCGGCCTCGCCGGCGCCATTGAGCGATTCGCAGGCCGCAAGGACCTCCTGCTGGAGTCGGGGCTGGAACGGCGTCTTGAGTATCAATCCGCGGATGAGTGCGCCCGTGTTCGCGAGCCGCGCTACATCGTCGACATCGAGCCCCGCGAGCAGGGAGCCGATGCGGCCGCCAAGGCCATCCTGGGCGAGGAAATCGCGAAAAGCCTGTGCGGTCGTCGCGAATCCGTCCGGCACCCTGACACCGGTCTGCCCGAGCCTGCCGATCATCTCGCCAAGTGAAGCGTTTTTTCCACCGACCGTGTCGATGTCAGCGAGGCCGAGCCTCCCGAATGGTTGTGTGTATCCGGTCAAGCCCGATCCTCGCCTTACTGGCAACTGATACGATCATCGAAACTGCGATTCAGGCCGCGTGGCCGAACAACCCACGGAAGAATCCGTCATGAAACAGCGACGAACTGTCTTCTTCGTGTCCGACCAGACCGGCGTGACTGCCGAAACGATGGGACACAGCCTGCTGACGCAATTCGACGGCCTGGATTTCAGGCCGATCACTTTGCCATTCATCACTACGCTTGACAAGGCGCGGGAGGCAGTCAGCAAGATTGATCAGGCAGCGCGCGATGAGGGCTCGCGACCCGTCGTTTTTGCGACATTCGTCAACAACAACGTCCGTGATGCAGTGCGCCGTGCTGATTGCGTGTTCCTGGATTTCTTTGCGGCATTCCTGGAGCCGCTCGAACAGGAGTTCGGCCAGCCATCGGCGCACGTACTCGGCCGCGCGCACGGCATGACCGATCTTCCGGCATACACACTGCGCATCAATGCGACGAATTTCGCGCTTGCCAATGACGACGGCGCGCAAACCCGCGACTACGATCGTGCCGATGTAATCCTGCTCGGCATTTCACGCTCTGGCAAGACGCCTACCTGCGTCTACATGGCACTCCAATACGCTACCTATGCGGCGAACTATCCGCTGACTGACGAGGACCTCGACCGCAGCCGCCTGCCCGCCGCCGTCGAGCCATTTCGAAAAAAGCTGTTCGGGCTCACCATCCAGCCCGACCGCCTTCAACAGATACGCCAGGAGCGGCGACCGGACAGCCGCTATGCCTCGCCGCAGCAGTGCGCGTACGAGGTGCGCGCCGCGGAACAGCTTTTCCAGCGACAAGGTGTTCCATTTCTCGAAACGACCGATTGCTCGATCGAGGAGATCGCGAGTCGCGTGCTCGAGCGCCTGTCGATACCCCGGCGCGTGCGTCCGTGATGCGAATCGTGACAAGCAGCACGATTCAGCCGGAATAATGGCAAATAAGCGTGTGATATAGTCAAATCCATGATCTCGGATCACCTCTGCACGGTGTCCTGGCGTGCCCGGCCGCGGTCGTTCGTGAGCCTGATGACGCTGTATGAAAGCAACTTCATACGCTTCGGATGGCTGGTTCCGGACCTGCGGCGGATATCGGGCTCAGTGAGGTCCATCGTTACCGGCGAGCCGACGCTCGAGTTGTCGGTTGTCGAGCAGTGTCGCTACACGACGACGCTCGGCATGTCCTACCTGTTCGACGATTCAGATGCTCAGGTGCGCGATCCCGAACTGGAAATCCGTGTCTACCACGATGCGCGGCTTGCCGAGGCGCGCGCCACCGCGGTCAGGCCGGCTCATCCGCAATTGCGGCGACTGTCCGCAGGCTTGCAGCACGAGCCAGACAGGCGCTGGTCCTGCAACATGCTGCTGAACAAGTGGCTGGAGTACTGCGCTGATACCGGCCACCGGTTCGCGCCACCACCGGCCTGATCAAGGTCCGCTCGCATGGCTGTCATCCTTCCCGAAAAATGGTCGCAGTTGAGGCTGCCGACGATCGGAAAGCCCGATTCGCTGGAAGAGCAGCGCCTGCTCAAGCTGTTCTGGAATCGTGCCGAGCTCAAAAAGGGGCTGCAGGCGCTGGACGAACAGCTGCACAACCTGCGCAACAAGCTGAAGCAGCAGGAGAACGCGAATGGGCGCCTGCAACAGCAACTCGAGCAACTGGAAGTGCTATTGGGCAGTCCGGAGCGCGGTCACGACGCGCTCGTGCACTTCGGACTGAAATCGCTGTGGCGTGCCTGCCGCGAGCAGCTCGAGAGCTTCGCCGCGGATTTCAAGCGCCAGAAGCAGGACCGCGAACGCAAGCAGCAACTGGAGGAATTCCAGCAGGACCGTAATGAGCGGCTGAAAGTGGCGGATGAGCGCCTGCGGCAGGCGCAGGAAGTCGCCGACGCAGAGCGCGAACGGCTGCGCCAGCGCAGCGAGCGCATGGCAAAGCTCAAGAGGTTCTGGAATTACTTCCGGCGCCGCGAACTGGCAGCGGAAATCCTGGCGCAGCGCCAGCGCTGTGTGGTTGCCGAAAGGCAGCTCGCCGACATGCGCGAGGCGCATCGCACGATCGAGAAGGAACCCTGGCCGGAGTTCCCGGGCCTGACGATCGAGGGGCGTCGAATGGTCAATCTGGCGGTCATCGCCTATGCGCAGATCCTGTACGCGCGCCTGGCGGTCTCGGGGCTCGCGTTGGATTCGCGGCTCGCAAACAACCGCAGCGTTGAAAGCGCGAAGCACGGCAGCCTCGAGTCCTGCCTGGCCCGGCTCAAGGAGATTGTGGCGGCCCTTCTGCAGGTCAAGTCACAGGACGGCATTGCGACCGAGATCAAGAAGCGCACCGACAAAATGGGGTCCGGCGCCAGCTGGCGCTCGCAGAATGAGACCGTTCCGCAACCAGCCTCGCTGCCACCCGCCGCCAGTGGCGGCGTGCCCGACGCCAATGTACTGGTCGACGACTACTGGGACGTCTACAAGGTCCTGCTGCGTTAAGACTTCGCCGGCGCGGGCATCTGACTGCGCGAGAACAGCCCGATCCGGCGGCGCCAGCCGTTGAGGTCGTCGAGCCACACATAGAACAGCGGTATGAAGAACAGCGACGTCGCACTGCCGAAGAACAGCCCCGACATCAGTGCACGCGCCATCGGGTAGTACGCAGGACCGTCGCCACCGATCTGAGTGTCTCCGGCCGCGAGCGGCAGCATCGCGAGCAGCGTGACCAATGACGTCATCAGGATGGGGCGCAGCCGGTGACGTGCCGCCTCGAGGATCGCGTCATGGCGGTTCATGCCCTCATTACGCAGGTCAATGACATGCGCTATCAGCACGATGCCGATATTCACGATGACGCCGATCAGGATCATGATGCCAAGCATCGCCATGAAGGTCAGCGGCGTCGCGCTGATGGTCAGCCCCCAGAACACGCCGACGATCGCAAACACAATGGACGTGATGACGGATACCGGGTAGAGCAGCGATTCAAACAGCGAGGCCATGACCAGG
>JANPCY010000449.1:0-2460 GCA_031431175.1 Steroidobacteraceae bacterium
CGAAGCGCGCGGGCCTGCCGCGATGAAAGCAATGATCCTGGCCGCTGGCCGTGGCGAGCGTATTCGGCCGCTCAGCGATCGCATGCCAAAGCCGCTGCTCGAGGTGGGTGGCTACCGGCTCGTCGAATATCACCTCGCAGCCCTCCTGAGGGCTGGCATCCGCGATGTCGTCATCAATTTGTCCTGGCTCGGGGACCAGATCCGCGAGGCCCTTGGCGACGGGGGCCGTTATGGGCTCTCGATTGCCTACAGCCCCGAGGGCCCTGCGCCGCTCGGCACCGGTGGCGGGATTCATCGGGCCCTGCCGCTGCTCGACACCGATCCGTTTCTGCTGGTGAATGGCGATGTGTGGATCGACCTGCCATTTGCGGACCTGCGATGGGCCGCCGGTTCACTCGCTCACCTCGTGCTGGTCGCAAACCCGCCGCATCACTCGCGCGGCGACTTCGGGCTCGAGGCAGACGGGCGCGTCAAGTCGGCACCGACGCCGCTGACCTACGCGGGTCTCGCGGTCTTCGATCCACGGCTGTTCGACGCTTGTGAGGCCGGCACGTATCCGTTGAAGCCGCTTCTCGATCGGGCGCTCGCGGCCGGGCGACTGAGCGGCCAGAGGCATGACGGGGCCTGGAGCGATGTAGGAACGCCCGAGCGGCTTGCTTCGCTCGACGCGGCGCTACGGCTCGGGCAGGTCCGCCATCCGGTGCTCGAGTCCCCGGTCGGATAGAATAATCTCAAGCTATCGCCGGATCATGTCAAGTGACTGATTTCAAAGGAATTCCAGTTCAGCTCGAGCGCAAGCCCGTGCGCAGCGGCCAGAAGTACCGCACGGCGCAGGGTTTCAGTGCGATCCGCGACGGCATAAAGCAGGCGGCGAGCCCCGAACCCCCGATGCCGGGCTCCAAGCCACGCTGGCTGCGCGCCCTGATGCCCGCCGGCAGGAAATTCGATGCCGTGCGCGACATCGTGCGCGAGCATCGCCTGAACACGGTCTGCGAAGAGGCGCATTGCCCGAATATCGGCGAGTGCTGGAATGCCGGCACCGCGACCCTGATGCTGATGGGCTCGGTCTGCACGCGCGCCTGCCGCTTCTGCGCGGTGGACACGGGCAATCCGCAGGGCTGGCTCGATCCGGAAGAACCCGCCAATGCCGCCCGCACGGTCGCACTGATGCGCCTCGGTTACGTCGTGCTGACTTCGGTCAATCGCGACGATCTACCGGATGGCGGCGCGGGCCATTTCGCTGCCTGCGTGCGCGCCATCAAGACAGAGAGCCCGCGGACGGCCGTTGAAGCATTGACACCAGATTTCCAGGGCGTGACCGCCGACGTCGAGACCGTGGTTGATTCCGGCATCGAAGTCTTGGCGCAGAATGTCGAGACGGTCGAGCGGCTCACCCATCCGGTGCGCGATCCGCGGGCCGGCTACCGGCAGACGCTTCAGGTGCTCGAACATGCCAAGCGCTACCGGCCAACGGTCCTCACCAAGACGAGCCTGATGCTCGGCCTCGGTGAGACCGCGGATGAGTTGTATTCGACGATGGACGACCTGCGCGCGGTCGGTTGCGACCTGCTGACGCTTGGCCAGTACCTGCGCCCGACCGAAAATCACCTGCCGATCGCGCGATTTGTCACGCCTGGGGAGTTCGAACAGTTTCGCGAGGCCGCGATTTCGCGCGGATTTCTCGAGTGTGTTTCGGGTCCCATGGTGCGCTCGAGCTATCGGGCCGAACGTGCGCTCGAGGGCAGCAACTGCGGGCTCGCAGCAGGCACCGCGCGCTAGCCGCACCTCCGCATCCCATGCACCCGTATCCACATAACTACAGGATCCGCGTGGGCGCTACTCCCGATGGCGAGGTGCGGCTCGGGGGCGACGGCCTTCCGGACCTGGCATCCATGCCGCCGCCCGAATTCGACGGGCCGGGTGGCTACTGGTCGCCGGAGACGCTGCTGGTCGCCGCGGTCGCCGACTGTTTCACGCTGAGTTTCCGGTCCATCGCGGGGGCCTCGCGCCTGGAATGGCGCGCACTCACGGCTGAGGTCCACGGCCTGCTCGAACGCAGCGACGGCGTCGCCCGCTTCACGCGCTTCGACACCCATGCAAAACTCGTCGTGCCCGTCGGGACCGACCCCGCGCGCGCCAGGATGCAGATGGAAAAGGCCGAGAAGATCTGCCTGATCTCGAACTCGCTGTCCGCCGTGCGCCACCTGGAATGCGAGGTCATCGAGGAGCAGCCGTGACGGCGGCCTTCCGCTGGCTCGGCCGCGCTGCCTACGCGCCCACCTGGCGCGCAATGCAGTCATTCACGGATGAACGCGACGTGACGACGCCGGACGAGGTCTGGTTTCTCGAGCATGCACCGGTATTCACGCAGGGATTGAATGGCAAGCACGAGCACCTGCTCGCGCCCGGCGATATCCCCGTGGTCGGCATCGATCGCGGCGGCCAGGTCACCTATCACGG
>JANPCY010000450.1:0-2252 GCA_031431175.1 Steroidobacteraceae bacterium
CAGGACCGTGAACAGCGGCGTCGTCAGCCGCGTCAGCCAGGTGATCGAGAACAGCAGGCCGATTCGCGTGATCATCGCGAAGGCGAGCCCGAGTGTCCGCGCGCGCGCTTGGTGCTCCTTCGCCAACCGCGACACCAGGATGGACAGGAAAATGATGTTGTCGATGCCGAGAACGATCTCGAGCAGCGTCAGCGTCAGGAACGATACCCAGACCGCCGGATCACTCAGGAACTCAAGCACGTCGGCACCCTCCGATCGGGCTCACGGCAGCGCGTCCACTTCCCCGCGCTTTTCAGGCGGCATCAGGTCGCGCTGCGAAAGGCCCAGATCGAGCGCCAGCGCGCCGGCCACGTAAATCGACGAGTAGGTGCCAACAACGATGCCGATCAGCAAGGCAAGACTGAATGGCCGCAATGCCTCGCCCCCAAACAGGACCAGGGACACCACGACCAGTGCGGTCGAGCCGGAAGTCAGCAATGTCCGCGATAGCGTCTCATTGATCGCCGTGTCCATGACTTCTGTCGGTGTCGCCTTGCGCATCTGCACGAGGCGCTCGCGCACGCGATCGAATACGACCACCGTGTCATTCAGCGAGTAGCCGATTACCGCAAGTATCGCCGCCATGACGGACAAGTCGAAGGTAATTCCGGTGACTGCAAACACGCCGACCACGACGATCGGGTCATGCAGCACGGCAATGATCGCGCCAACCGCGAATTTCCACTGGAAGCGGACGATCACGTATATCGCAATGAACAGCAGGCACATCAACAGCGCCGTCGCGCCTTTTTCCGCCAACTCCCTGCCGGCCTGCGGGCCGACCGCCTCGGTGCGGCGGATATCCACGCCGGGGTCCACGGCGGCGAGCGCCGAGCGCACCTGCTCCGTGACCAGGCGCGCAGCGGATTCTTCGACGGGCGGCAGGCGCACCAGCACATCCTGGGACGTGCCGAAACTCTGTACCTGCGCGTCCGCGAGACCGCCGTCGGACAGCGAATCCCGCAGTTGCTCGAGATCCGGCGCCTGCGGGAAGTGCGCCTCGACGACGACGCCCCCCGTGAAATCGATCCCGAAATTAAGCCCGTGCGTGAAGACGACGACGAATGAACTGACTATCAACAGCGCTGACACGGTGTACCAGTAATGGCGCCTTCCGAGGAACCTGATGCGTGGCACACGCTTGAAGAATTCCATCGCCGGTTCCTCAGATTGAGAGGCGCTCGACGCGCCGGCGGCGGCCGTAGATCAGCTGGAGCATTGCGCGACTGCCGACCAGCGCGGTAAACATCGAGGTCAGGATACCCAGGTTCAGCACCACCGCAAAGCCCTTGATGGGTCCGGTGCCGAATGCGAACAACATGATACCCGCGATCAGTGTCGTCACATTCGAGTCCACGATCGCGGAAAATGCGCGTTCGAATCCGGCGTTGATCGATGCCAGCGGCGAATTGCCGTTACGGAGTTCCTCGCGGATGCGTTCATAGATCAGGATGTTGGCATCCACCGCCATACCGACCGTCAGCACGATGCCGGCAATGCCAGGCAAGGTCAGCGCCGCCTTGAACAGCGACAGGAGTGCAGTGATCAGTATCACGTTGGCGATCAGCACCGCGCTCGCCACGATGCCGAAAACGCGGTAATACACCAGCATGAATGCGAACAGCACCCCCATGCCGATCAGCAGCGCCTTGAAGCCGCGCTCGATGTTGTCGCGGCCGAGACTCGGCCCAATCAGGCGCTGCTCGACGATATAGATCGGCGCGGCCAGTGCGCCCGCCCGCAGCAGTTTTGCGAGTTCGCCACCTTCAGCCGCCGACAGGCCGGTGATCTGGAAGTTGTTGGAAAATACGCCGCGAATCGTCGCAACGCTGATGACCTCCTCCTTCGATCTGTCGATGACCATCTTCTGGCCATCGCGCTCAACCTGTTCGCGCTCCTTTTCAATGAACACGACTGCCATCGGGCGGCCCAGGTTCTCGCGCGTCGTGCGCAGCATCTCATCGCCACCACGGCTGTCGAGCTTGACGCTCACGGCCGGCTCGCCCTGTGACGGCGCGAATGACGCGTCTATCAGCTGCTCGCCGGTCGCAATGACCTCCCGCTGCAGCAGTACCGGGTTGCCATTGCGCTCCTTGTACAGCTTCGAGCCGAGTGGCGCCCGGCCGCTGCGTTGCGCTTCCAGCGGGCTGTTGACGGAGTCGACGAGACGAAATTCGAGGGTGGCGACCTTGCCGAGCAGGCGCACGACTTCG
>JANPCY010000451.1:0-2056 GCA_031431175.1 Steroidobacteraceae bacterium
GCTCGACCCAGGTGGAACGGCGCGCCATCCAGGAATCCGCCGAAGGCGCCGGCGCGCGCCGCGTCGACGTGATCCCTGAACCAATGGCCGCGGCGGTAGGCGCGGGACTCCCGGTCAATGAAGCGCGTGGTTCGATGGTGCTCGACATCGGCGGCGGCACCTCCGAAGTCGCGGTCATTTCATTGAATGGCATCGTGTACGCCGAATCGGTGCGCATCGGCGGCGACCGCTTCGATGAAGCGATCACGAACTATGTGCGCCGCAACTACGGCATTCTGATCGGCGAGGCGACCGCCGAGCGCATCAAGATCCAGATCGGTTCTGCGTATCCGGGCCAGCAGGTACGCGAGATGTCGGTCAAGGGCCGCAACCTGTCCGAGGGCGTGCCGCGCAGCTTCACACTGAATTCGAACGAGATCCTCGAGGCGATGCAGGAACCACTGCAGGGCATCGTCCAGGCCGTCAAGAAGGCCCTCGAGCAGACGCCACCTGAGCTCGGTGCCGACGTCGCCGATAGCGGCATCGTCCTGACCGGCGGCGGCGCGCTGCTCAAGGACATTGACAAGCTCCTGATGGAGGAGACCGGGCTGCCGGTCATCATCGCCGAGGATCCGATGACCTGCGTCGCACGCGGCGGCGGGCGGATTCTGGAGCTTTCCGACGAGCACCCGGGCCTGTTCGGCCTGGGATAAGGAACCTCTGATTCACTCCCGCATGGGCGGGCTGCGCCCGCGGAGCCCCCGTTGACCCCACATGAGCCGGATGCGCGGCCATTGCTGCTGGGCGGACCCGCCTTGGGACTGCGGCTGATCGTGCTCGCTATCCTGTCGCTCGGGCTGATGATCGCCGACCATCGCCAGCACCAACTGGCCGTAATTCGCGACTGGCTGTCGGCTGTCGTCTATCCGGTGCAGTGGGCCGTGCAGGCGCCGCTGGTTGCCTGGAACTCGGCCCGCGAGTCGTTCGCGACTCGCGCGCGGATCGATTCCAACAATGTCCGGCTGGCGGCCGACAATCTCGTGCTGCGTCTCAAGATGATGCGCTACGAGTCGCTGGAACAGGAAAACCGGCGGCTGCGAGCTGCGCGCGAAAGTTCGGCCCGGGTCGTGCAGCGCACGCTGGTGGCCGAGATCGTGCGCGTTGATCTCGATCCCTTCCGGCAGCGCGTGCTGGTCAACAAGGGCAGCCTTGACGGAGTTTTCCGCGGCCAGGCCGCACTCGACGCCAATGGCATCTTCGGCCAGGTCACGCGGGTCGGGCCGCTTTCCGCCGAAGTCATCCTGATCTCCGATCCCGAGCATGCTATCCCGGTGCAGGTGAACCGCACCGGAGCACGCACGATCGCGCTCGGCACTGGTCGTTCAGGACAGCTCTCGTTGCCCTACCTGCCGCAAAACACCGACGTGGTGGCCGGCGACCTGCTGGTCAGTTCCGGGCTGGGCGGCGTCTATCCCTCAGGTTATCCGGTCGGCAAGATCACCGGCGTCGCGCGCGATCCGAGCCAGCCGCTGCTGTCGGTTGCTGCTGAACCGCTGGCGGCGCTCGACAGCGATCCGGAAATCCTGCTGGCCTGGTTTGACAACACGGTCGTCGAGCCCGAGCCGGATTCTGCGCCTGCGGCCGAGCCGGCAACGGCACCCGTCGATGCGGCCGGAGCTGACTGAACATGGCCCGCAGGAGCATCCTCGGCTGGCCGCGGATCGTCGCGATGACGATCGCCGCACTCGCCGCAACGGTACTGCCACTGCCGGACTGGCTGGAAATATTGCGGCCCGATTTCGTCGCGCTGACCGTGTTGTGGTTCTGCCTGATCTCGCCGCGCATGACCGGCTTGTTCCATGCCTGGGGCGCGGGTCTCGCGCTCGATGCATTCCGCGGCGTGCTGCTCGGCCAGCATGCGCTGGCGCTCGTCGTGATCACCTATGTCGCCACCAAGCTGCGTCTGCAGGTCCGCGCCTTCCCTCCGCTGCAACAGACTGCCGTGATACTGGCGCTGCTGTGGCTCAACGAATTCCTGCTGTTCTGGATCGACGGCGTCTCCGGTCACCCGGTCACC
>JANPCY010000452.1:0-3592 GCA_031431175.1 Steroidobacteraceae bacterium
GGCGCCCGGCGTGCCGCCGGCTTCACCGATGCCGACGCCTACACCCATGAGCCAGACGACGCGGCGCGGATCCGCCATCGAAGGGCGTCCAAGCAGCCAGCCAGTGAATACGGTTGCCCCGATGCCGCCGACCAGATGGATCGGCCCTGTTATGGCACCGGCCTCTCCTGGAGTGAGCGCGTAGCTGCGCATCAGAAACGCCGGTGTCCACCACATCAGGCCCCAGCCCCAAAGCGCAGTGAGTGCGCTGGCGGCCATGACGTGCACAGCGGAGCGTTGGCTCCACAGGAAACGCATCGTCTCGCCGAACGACGGCGCATCGGCCTTCAGGTTGTGGTCAAGCTGGCCACGGCGGGGCTCCCGGACCGTCAAGAACAACAGCACACCGAAGAAGACGCCGGGCACGCCCAGCCACAGAAAGACTGTCCGCCACTCATAGCGATCGGCGATCCAACCGGCGATGTCGGCGCCGAGCCAGGCACCGATCGGCGCCCCGAGCGAGAATATTGTCAGCGCCATCGGCCGGCGCGCGGCCGGGAAGTAGTCGGAAATGATCGAGTTCGCGCCGGGCGTACCGCCCGCCTCGCCGATGCCGACGCCGATACGCGACAGGAGCAGTTGCCAGTAGTTGCGCGAAAGACCGCAGAAGGCGGTCATGGCGGACCAGGCAATCACCGAGAACGCAATGATGTTGCGGCGGTTGCCGCGATCCGTCCACCAGGAGATCGGGAAGCCGAAGAACACGTAGAAGAGCGCGAGCGATACGCCCGTCAGGAAGCCGATCCCGGAATCCGTAAGTCCAAGCTCGAGCCGGATCGGCTCCAGGACCGTCGAGATCACATAGCGGTCCGCAATGCTGAGGCTGTAGACGCCAACCATTGTGAGGAGGACATACCAGCGGACGAACGCGGAAGTCTGCATGGGTACCGCCGCGGTCTGTGGCACTGGCGCGGTCACTGACATCTCACAGCCCCCCTGTCCGGCAAGACGTGTTCTTCAGGCATGGTAATTGTTTTGAGCCGCCGCTGGTGGCCGATCGCAACGCCGATGCCCGTGCCCCGGATCGGAAAAGGCGTGAGGCAGCGGGGCGAGCTCGCCGCCTTGAAAACGTCGATGCTTTTTATTGCTGGCAGGCAGCCGTTCTTGCATAGGGTATTTGCAGTCGGAGTTCGCTGATTGCGTTTATGCTATGCGACTTCGAACCTGCTGGAGATATCCGTTGAAGACACTTACTTCCTATATTGCCGGGCAGTGGCTTGCGCCTCGTGGCGGACAGGAAACAGCGGACGTCATCAATCCTGCGACCGAAGAAGTGGTCGCGAGGATCTGCTTCGGCGCAGGCGCCGAAGTCGATGCTGCGGTGAAGGCGGCGCGCGCCGCATTCGCGAGTTATGGCCAGACCTCGCTTGAGGAACGGATTGCGTCTCTCAGGCGCCTGATCAGCGTCTTTGAGCGCCGCTACGAGGAGATGGTCCAGGCCATTTCGATTGAAATGGGCGCCCCGCATGATCTCTCACAGCGCTCGCAAGCGGCATGCGGCCCGGGCCATCTGAATGCCATCATCGAAGCGGCGCTCAACATGGACTGGGAGACGCGCAGCGGCAGCAGCGGCAACGTGGTGCTCGAACCGATCGGCGTCTGCGGACTGATCACGCCGTGGAACTGGCCGGTCAATCAGCTGACCGCAAAGAACGGCCCGGCGCTCGTCGCCGGCTGCACGATGGTGCTCAAACCGAGCGAGATCGCGCCGTTGTCGGCGCAGCTATTCGCCGAATTTATCCATGAAGCAGGATACCCGGCCGGCGTCTTCAACATGATCCATGGCACGGGACCGGCGGTTGGCCGAGCGCTGACGAGCCATCCGCTGGTCGACATGATTTCGTTCACCGGCTCGACGCAGGCAGGCATCGACGTCGCGAAGTCGGCGGCCGACACCGTCAAGCGCGTGTCGCAGGAGCTCGGCGGCAAGTCGGCCAATATTGTTTTTGCCGACGCCGATCTAGAAGCTGCGGTCAAACGCGGCGTCCTGCATTGCTTCAACAATTCCGGCCAGTCCTGCAACGCGCCGACCCGGATGCTCGTCGAAGCGTCCGTCTACGAGCGGGCGGCCGGGATTGCGGCCGTCGTCGGCGCGAGGGTGCAAGTGGGCGACCCAATGAAACCCGGCCCGCATCTAGGGCCGGTGGTTTCGCGCCTGCAGTACGATAAGATCCAGCGGCTGATCGAGAAGGGCATCGCCGAGGGTGCGCGGCCGATTCTCGGCGGCCCTGGCAAGCCGGCCGGCTTCGAGAAAGGCTACTACGTGAAGCCGACGATTTTCCGTGACGTAAACAACTCGATGACGATCGCCCGGGAGGAAATCTTCGGACCCGTGCTGTGCATGATCCCCTTTAACGGCGTCGAGCAGGCGGTCGAGATCGCGAACGACACGCCGTACGGCCTCGCAGCGTACGTGCAGAGCGGCGACGTGGAGAAGGCGCGTGCTGTTGCGCGACGACTGCGTGCGGGGAGTGTGCATATCAACGGCGCGGCGCAGGACTACTGCTCGCCGTTCGGTGGCTACAAGCAGTCCGGCAACGGGCGCGAATGGGGCGCCTACGGCCTGCATGAATTCCTCGAAATCAAAGCCATCAATGGCTTCTACGCCGCCTGAGCCACGGGCATGAAGCTGAAGGACATCAGGACATTCGTCGTCGGCAATCCCCCGCCGCACTTTGGCGGCCGGTACTTCGTGTTCGTCAAGCTGACGACCGACAACAGCATCTCGGGGATTGGTGAGGCGTACTGCGTCCCGTTTCACCCTGACCTCGTCGCAAAGATGCTGGAGGATGTATTCGCACGCTACTTTGCGGGGCAGGATCCGCATGACATCGAAACGATGTGGCGCCGGGTCTATTCGAGTGGCTTCACACAACATCCTGATCTCACGCTGATGGGCGTTCTGAGCGCGCTCGAAATGGCGTGCTGGGACATCATCGGCAAGGCGGCAAACCAGCCGGTGTACAAACTGCTCGGCGGCCAGGTGCACGAGCGGCTGCGCTCGTACACCTATATCTATCCGCGGGCAGGCGAGAACACCGACATCTACCACGATCCGGATCTGTCGGCCGAGCGTGCGGCGGAGTACGTGCAGCAGGGCTTCACCGCGATCAAGTTTGATCCTGCCGGGCCCTACAGCGCCTTCGACGGACGTCAGCTCTCGCTCGAGGCGCTCGAGCTGTGCGAGCGTTTCGTCCGCCAACTGCGCGAAGCGGTCGGCAACAAGGCGGATCTGCTGTTTGGCACGCATGGCCAGATGACCGCAGCCGGAGCCATCCGGCTCGCGCGCCGTCTCGAGCCGTACGATCCGCTGTGGTTTGAGGAGCCCGTGCCGCCGGACAGCCCTGAGGAAATGGCCAAGGTCGCACGCGCGACGACCATTCCCATTGCGACCGGCGAGCGGCTCACGACGAAATACGATTTTGCCCGTCTGTTGCACGCCGGGTCGGCCGCGATCCTGCAGATGAACCTCGGCCGCGTCGGCGGCATCCTGGAGGCGAAAAAAATCGCCGGCATGGCTGAGGTGCACCACGCGCAGATCGCGCCGCACCTC
>JANPCY010000453.1:0-1507 GCA_031431175.1 Steroidobacteraceae bacterium
CGAAGGCAGTCAGTCGCCAATTCAGGAATAACAACCAGCCGAACAGACCGATGATCGTCAGCGTGTCGCGGATCAGCAAGGTAATCGCCGTGGTCGCGGCTTCCGCGACCAGCTCGATGTTGTAGGTCAGGCGCGACAGCAGCTGCGCGACGCCATTACGGTCGAAGAACGCCGTTGGCAACTGCAGATATCGGGCGAAGACATCGCGTCGCATCGCCTTGATGACATGTCGGCCAACCCAGCCAGGAGCGAAGACGGCAAGGTAGTCGCCGATGCCGCGGACCGTGAACAGTACGATGATGCCGGCCGGCACCAGCAGCAGCACCCGCCGGTCGCGCTCGACGAAGGCGCCGTCCAGGAATTTCTTCACGAGCCAGGCCAGACCCGTGTCGACGGCCGCGAACAGCACCATGCCGACGACGCCCAGCAGGAACATCGGCCAATGCGGCTTTGCATAGGCCATGAGCCGCATGTAAATCCGGGCACCGCTGCTGTTCAGCGGCGGCAGGTCGCGGTCATTCTTCCGTTTGCTGGCTGATAGTTGCAATGTTGACCTGTGTGAAGCCGAGGCGCGCGGCCACGTCCATCGCAGTCACGACGGACTGGTGGGTCGCGCGGGCATCGGCGCGGATTGTCACCGGGCGGTGGGTCTCGCCGCCGGCCACTTTCTGCAATGCGGCGCGCAAGGTTTCGCGGGCATTGTTGACGAGGGTGCGTTCATTGACGCGGTAACCGCCCTGGGCCGTGATCGTGATGACGAGCGGATCCAGCGGCGCTTTGGCCGGCATGGCGCTGGCCTTTGGAAGCTCGACGCGCAGGCGGCCTTCCTTCACGAACGTGGTCGCCAGCATGAAAAAAATGACCAGCAACAGCACGACGTCGATCAATGACGTCATATTCAATTCCGGATCCTCGCGGCGCCTGGAACCGAGTCTCATGAAGCCGCTTCACGCCGCCGCTCGGGAGCCCGCGCATGCGCCCCGGTGCGATCAAAGGCTTGCACGAGCCGGGTCGCCTCCTTTTCCATGTCCACGACCAGGGCATCCACGACACCGCGCAGGTAGCGGTAAGCGAACAGCGCAGGAATCGCGACGATCAGGCCAGCCGCGGTCGTAATGAGCGCCTCACCGATGCCGCCCGACAGTGCGCGCGGGTCACCGACGCCCGCCTCCGTAATCGCGTTGAAGGCCGAGATCATTCCGGTCACAGTGCCGAGCAGTCCGAGCAGGGGCGACATCGCGGCAATCGTGCCGAGCGTGTTCAGGAACCGCTCGAGTTCGTGGACCACGTGACGTCCAGTATCCTCGATCACCTCTTTCATTATCTCGCGCCCGTGATTGCGGTTGGCAAGCCCCGCAGCCAGCACCCGGCCCAACGGGGAGTTGCGCGCGAGCGCCTCGATGTGCCCCTCATTCAGGGTCCTGGTTTCAACCAGTTTCCACACACGGTCCGTCAGCTCGCGTGGAATGACGCGCTTGCGCTGCAATGTCCAGAGGCGCTCGACCAC
>JANPCY010000454.1:0-1976 GCA_031431175.1 Steroidobacteraceae bacterium
TCACGAACGTCGGGTCCAGCCCGCCTTCGGCCAGCACGGAGGCGGTCAGGCTGGTCGTGGTGGTCTTGCCGTGGGTGCCGGCGACCGCGATGCCCTGGCGGAAGCGCATCAGTTCGGCCAGCATCTCCGCGCGCGGAACGACCGGTATGCGCGCCCCATGTGCCGCCAGCAATTCCGGATTTGCCGCCCCGACCGCGGTCGAGACGACCACGACATCGGCGCCCGCGACCTGGCCCGCGGCATGGCCGATGAAGATGCGCACGCCCATCTTCTGCAGGCGCGCGGTGACATTATTTGCGCGCAAGTCGGAGCCCTGCACCTGATAACCGAGATTGACCAGCACTTCGGCGATGCCACCCATGCCGGCGCCACCGATGCCGATCAGGTGGATGTGGCTGATGCGGCGCATCCGGTCGCTCATGCGCGCTGCCCCTCGGCCTCGAGGCACAGCGCCGCCACGCGCTCCGCCGCATCGGTGATGGCGACCGAGCGCGCGGCCTCAGCCATCGCCAGGAGTCCTGCACGACCCGCGGACAGGAGCGTCGAGATTTCCTCCGCGAGTCGCGCGGATGTGAGGCCCTGCTCGGGGATCAGGCGCGCCCCGCCCGCCTGCGCGAGCCAGTTGGCGTTGCGGGTCTGGTGATCGTCAACCGCGGCCGGGAATGGCACTAGGACCGCTGCGACACCCGCGGCCGCGAGCTCCGCCACCGTGAGTGCACCTGCGCGCGAGACCACGAGATCCGCGGCAGCGTAGGCGCCGGCCATGTCGTCGATGAATGCGCGTACATCGGCCTGGATACCGAGTTTGCGATAGCTGGCTGTGGTCGTTTCGCAATCGCGCGTGCCGCTCTGGTGCAGCACGCGCGGCCGCAGTGCCGGCGGCAGCGCTGCGATTGCCTCGGGCAGCAGGCGATTGAGCGCAGCTGCACCCTGGCTGCCGCCGAACACGAATAGCTGCGGCGGACCGTCGCGTCCCGCGAAACGCGCGCGGGGCGGCGGCAGCGCCGCGATTTCCGGGCGGATCGGGTTGCCGACATGCACGGCCCGGTGACGCCGCGCGAAACTGCCCGGGAACCCTTCGGCGACGCAGACGGCGAAGCAAGCGAGCCAGCGATTCGTCAGCCCGACGATTGCATTCTGCTCATGGATCACCAGCGGCGTACCGGCGAGCCAGGCCGCGATGCCGCCCGGCCCGGAGGCGAAGCCGCCGCAACCGAGTACCACGCCGGGCCGCTGCCTGCGCAATGCCCTCCTCGCTTGCCACAGCGCGCGCGTCAGCGACAAGGGCGCACTCAACCAGCCCGCGAGACCCTTGCCGCGCAGGCCTTCGACTTCGATCCACTCGACAGCGAAGCCTGCCGCCGGCACCAGACGCGCCTCGATGCCGCGCCGCGTCCCGAGCCACACGACCTCGCGCCGGCGCTGCCGCAGGATTCCCGCAACCGCAAGTGCCGGGAACACATGCCCGCCGGTACCGCCCGCCATGATCATGACCGGGGCCGTCATGCGGGCCGTGCCTCGGTGGCGATTGCGCTCTTGCCCGACGCGGCCACCTCGTGGTGCACGCGCAGCAACATGCCGATCCAGGCCAGCGTCACCAGCATGCTGGAGCGACCATAGGACATCAGTGGCAGCGTCAGTCCCTTGGTCGGCAACAGACC
The DNA here is from genome assembly GCA_031431175.1 of Steroidobacteraceae bacterium. Lineage (GTDB taxonomy): Bacteria > Pseudomonadota > Gammaproteobacteria > Steroidobacterales > Steroidobacteraceae > SCUD01. Next base: position 1,662 of record JANPCY010000454.1, read on the forward strand.
CATATTGACGCCGATGTTGATGAAGGCCTGCAGGCCCAGCCATACACCAAAGGCCGCCGCGATGCAGGCGTGCAGCGGCATGCCGGCGTCGGCCGCGATCCGCGAGAGCTTCAGGCTGCGCAGCACCAGCGCCAGGAACGCGACCACGACGACCACCACGCCGAACAGGCCGAACTCCTCGGCCAGCACCGCGAATACGAAGTCCGTGTGCGCTTCCGGCAGGTAGAACAACTTCTGGATGCTCGAGCCGAGGCCGACGCCAAACCATTCGCCGCGGCCGATCGCGATCAGCGACTGGGTCAGCTGGAAGCCGCT
>JANPCY010000455.1:0-2799 GCA_031431175.1 Steroidobacteraceae bacterium
GCATGTTCATCGGCGGCTCAGCGGCCCGGCTGCTTCATGTACTTGAAGAACTCGCCATCGGGAGCGATCACGAGCACGTCATTCGGCTGACCGATGGCGCGTCGGTACGCCTGCAGGCTGCGGTGGAACGAATAGAACTCCGGGTACCGTTGGTACATGCGCGCGTAGGTCGCGGCCGCGACGGCGTCGCCCTCGCCGCGGATCTTCTCGGCGTCGCGATTGCCGATCGCGAGCGTTTCGGTGCGCTCACGCTCCGCTTCCGCACGGATACGCTGGGCCTGTTCGTCGCCCTCGGCCCGCAGCTGCGAGGCCTGGCGAGCAAAATCCTGGCGCATTCGATTGAAAACCGAATCCGACACTTCGTCCGGCAGGTCGATACGCTTGACGCGCACATCCACCAGCGTCATGCCGAGCTGACCGACCGAATTGCCGGCAAACAGCAGGATGTCGTCGATAATCGTGGCGCGCTCTGCTGCAACCACCTGCTGGATCGTGCGTTTGGCGATGACGCCCTTCAGGCCATCCTTTACGTTTTCGGCAAGACGAGCAGCAGCTACTTCCTCGTCGCCCCCGGTCGATTGGTAGTACTGCCCGACGTCGGAGATGCGCCATTTCACGAAAAAATCAACGTTGAGGATCTTGCCCTCGCTGGTGAGGAACTGTTCGGCCGGATAGTTGCGCGTCAGCACGCGCCGGTCGAATTTGCGGACGGTATTGACCACCGGGATCATGAAATGCAGCCCCGGCTCAAAGTCAGCTTTGACAATTTCACCGAACCGGAACTTGATCGCGAGTTCGGTCTCCTGAACCTGAAATACAGAGCCCACGAAAAGCCAGATCGCGACCAGGGCGCCAATCAGGATCGGCAGGGTGCGGCCGGCCATCATCGATCCTTCCGCGTACGCGGGTCCGGCGCCTCGACGGAGTTGCCGTCTTCGAGCCGGATGGTTGGCGGCGTTTCGATGGGTTGCCGTAGCAGGCCGCGCTGCTCCAACAGTTTGTCGAGCGGCAGATAAATCATGTTGCCGGTGCCCTTGGTGTCGACGATCACCTTGGTCGAAGATCCCAGCACCTGTTCCATGGTTTCCAGATAAAGGCGCTGGCGTGTGACAGCGGGCGCGCGCTCGTACTCGGCCGCGAGCGCACCAAACCGCGAAGTTTCGCCGTCGGCATCGGCAATGACACGCGCCTTGTAGGCGAGCGCGCCTTCGACGACGCTGACCGCCAGGCCGCGCGCCTTTGGCACAATGTCGCTGGCATAGGTCTGGGCGGACAATGTCGCGCGATCCTTGTCCTCGCGCGCCTTGATCGCGTCCTTTTGAGCGGGTGCGACCTGCTCGGCGACGCTGACGTCCTGCAGATTGACGCTGATGACTTCGATGCCGGTGTTGTAGGCGCCGATGGTCCGCTGCACCAGATCCTTGGTCTTCTGGCTGATTTCCTGTCGTCCCAGCTCCAGCACGAAGTCGAGCCTGCTTTGGCCGATGATCTCGCGGATCGCGCTTTCGCTGACTTCGCCGAGCGTCGCCTCCGGGTCGCGCACGTTGAATGCGAACTTGATCGGGTCTGCGCGCAGGTATTGAACCGCCAGGTTGATGTCCACGAGCGCCTCGTCCTGGGTCAGCATGCGCGTACGGTCGGTAAAGCTGTTGAACTCGGTCACGTTGACGACCGTGCGCCGGTCGATCGGCCACGGCAGCCGCCAGTTGAGACCGGCCGACGTGGTACCGGCATACTTGCCGAAGCGCGTGATGACCGAACGTTCGGCCGCGTCATTCTGATAGAAGCCCGTCAGTCCCCAGATGATCAGCAATCCGGCCAGGATGTAGCTGATCCCGAATGCACGAGCACCTGTGCCACCTGCGGCGTTGCCGGGTGGCCGCGAGCCACCGCTGAACAGCGCGCGCAGCTTCTTCTGAAACTGGCGCACGACCTCGTCGAGATCCGGCGGACCCTGGCCTGGCCGGCGCTGCCAGGGATTCTGCTTCTTGCCGGGATCATTCCAGGCCATGTCGTTTGCTCACTCTGGGGAACCGGATCAGGCCGCGGACGAGGTGGTCTCGTGCGAGAATTCTACGAAGCCCCCGGCGGGCAGACAAGGTGAAACCGCACGCAGGAAATCGACACCTGCTGCGCGGCACAGCGCCTCGAGTTGCTGATGCGATGCCTCGACCACGATGCGGGACCCGCCATCGTCGACCGCCGTCTCGCTCTGCACCAGCCCGAGGTCGAAGAGCTGCGCACGCAATCGGCCCTGCGCCGGCGGCAATGTAAGGCACAGGCGCATCGCCGGCTGGCCGAAGGTCTCCTGAAGGCTGCCGCGCAGAAATTCGAGCCCCAGGCCGCTTTCCGCGGACAGCCAGATAGCGCCCGGGCGGTCCGACAAATCGCGCCTGAGGTCTGCTGGCCGGTCGAGGCGATCGATCTTGTTGTAGATGCGCAGCTGCGGAATCGATCCGGCGCCGATTCTTGCCAGCACTTCGTCAACCTGCGAGATGCGGCGGTCAAGCTCGGGATCGGAAGCATCCACGACGTGCAGCAGCAGGTCGGCGTCCCGGGCCTCCATCAGCGTCGAGCGGAAGGCAGCCATCAGTTCGTGTGGCAGGTCGCGTACGAAACCGACGGTATCTGCGACCACCAGGTCCGGTGTATGCGGTAGCCGCAAGCGTCGAACTGTCGGGTCGAGGGTCGCGAAGAGCTGGTCGGCCACGATCACGTCTGCGCCCGTGAGGCGATTCATCAGCGTGGATTTCCCCGAGTTCGTGTACCCGGCGATCGCAGCCTGGGGGATGCCGCTTC
>JANPCY010000456.1:0-3278 GCA_031431175.1 Steroidobacteraceae bacterium
TCGCGGCGCAGCTCGTCGGGCCGCGGCAGCAGCCGGTCGGCATGAACGCTCCGGCCGCGAACCAGAACCTGCAGCTCCTGCTGAATACGCTCCGCTGGCTCTCGCGGGCGCCGAGCCTCGAGGGGACGGCATCGGCGGAGCGACCACCTCTTTGCCCCGGGTAACGAGGTTCCGTGAACGAGACGCGGTCCGCCGGGGGTATGTTGCGGAGAAGCCGCGTTTGGCGATATATGAGCCTGATCCGTCTCGCTGGATCGACTTTCGAATTCGCACGTGTTGAGCCATGTGTGGCCAATCTACACACAGCTCGGGAGAGGCCCGTTGCTTACAGCGTCGAATTCAATGGAAAGCTTGTCGTTGTTGAGAATGTGCCCGTCTGGGTGAATGACGAACGCTTCTTCGTGCCTGAGACCGTGGATCGCCGCCAGGCATCGTCTGGGAGCAGCGGTCTCCAACCCGTGTTATTCAAACTCCGGTTTTCGATTTCGCCGCGTAGGAATTGAGCAACCGGGAAGATAGGTAACAGAGTTGTCCGGCAACATGGGTAACACCTCACGGGTTACCCTCGAATGATATAGTCCCGTTCGTCAAGCTTGGCCAGCAGGACCGTGTTGAAGTAGATGGACCAGATCCCATCCTCGGTCTCCTCGAGTCCGATGTGGTGATGCGTCAGGCTGTTGGCGATGAAGAGCAGGCGACGCTGAAAGCGAAACGTGCCGCCGGTCGTGATCTTCTTGACGAGGAAGTGCCCGGGGTACTCCTGGGCCGGCAAGTGGCGTGGGTACGCGCGCAGGGACGGGTGGTAGCGTGACGACGGCGTCTGTCCGCTAAGGTGTTGATGCGGTCGCTCGGTGTTGTACTCCGTCCGAAAGCGATTGAAGGCCCGCTGCTGCGCCGGCGCGTTGGTCCGGGGGGGCCGGATGCCGCCCCGCTTGAGCGTTCGATGCATGCGTTCATGGGCGCCGTTTTGTTGGGGCCGGCCGGGGTGTATGCGCTGGTGCTGGATCCCGAGCCGCATCCACCAGACGTTGAGCTGCGAGAGGCCGTGGATGCCGCTGGTGGCAAAGGGCACCCCGTTGTCGGTCCGAATCGCCCGGGGCAGGCCATAGGTCCGAAAGGTGCGCTCGAAGATGGTCCGCGCCCCCGCGCCGTGCGTCGAGGGCAGGCCGTGGCAGGTCAGTAGGAACCGGGTGTGCTGGTCCGCGATCGTGAGCGGATAGCAGTAGATCCCGTCGCGGGTGGTGAACTGGCCTTTGAAGTCGGCGGTCCAGAGGTCGTTGGGTGCGGTCGTGGTCGAGGGCACGACGCCCGGATGCTGGTGGGGGCGGCGGTGCCGACGCTTCGGCACGAGCCCCCGGCGGTCCAGCAGATCGCTGACGGTGCTGACGGCGGGCCACTCGACCCCTGGATACCGGGGCCCGAGGTAGTCCAGCAGCTTGCCGGCCCCCCAATCCGGATGGCGGCGGCGTGCGGTGCAGAGGAGCTCCGCGGTCTCCGAGGGGATGCGGTGGGGACAATGGTGCGGGGCCCGACTCCGGTCGGCAAGACCCCGGCGGCCCTGCTCCTCGAAGCGCTCCAGCCACTTGTAGCCGGTTTTTCGGCTGATGCCGTAGCGGGCACAGAGCTCGGTTGTGGGGTAGAGCCCCTGCCGATGGTCGGCGATGAACGCGGTACGCTGTTCCACGGGTGCGGTCTCCATCCAGGGCATCGACCCAGCTCCCACATGAGGGGTAGGTCGTGCAGTTTAGAGGGAGTGTCACCCATGTTCCCGGATAGAGCTGTTACCGATGTACCCGGTTTGTACCGTCTACTGTTGGGGCCGTAACAACTTCGGGCAACTGGGCAACGGAGCCATCGCGGTAGCGAACTCCTCGATACCCGTCGGGGTCGCCGGCTTGCCGTAGCGCGGCGAGGCCGCGCGAACGCCCAGACGTGTTGCCTGCTGCGGCCATCACCTGTTAAGCCGCGGCCCAACCAGCGCGTGCAGCTGCCGATGGAAATCGCATCACCTGGCGCATCGTGGGGAAGACGCTGACCCGACCATCCCGCGTCACTCTTCCCATGATCCTGCTCGTCTCACTGGTCCCCTTCTACCTCGTCATTGCGGGCCGTGGTGGTGCGGTGAACCGGCCCGCAATGGCGTTGGACAGACTCCTGCCGCTTGCCCCATCGTGGGCACTGGTCTATGGCGCGCTCTACGCCTTCCTCATCGTCCTGCCGGTGCTCGTGGTCCAGCAGGAGGAATTGATCCGCCGCACCGTGCGGGCGTACCTCATGGTGTGGACTGTGGCGTACACCTGTTTCCTGCTGTATCCGACCGTCGCCCCGCGTCCGGACACGGTGATCGGAAGCGGCTTTGGCGTCTGGGGGTTGCGGTTCCTCTACGACGCCGACCCTCCGTATAATTGCTTCCCGTCCATCCACGTCGCCCATTCATTCGTCTCAGCGCTTGCGTGCTACCGGGTGCATCGGCAACTCGGGGTCATCGCAATATTGTGCGCTGTACTGGTCGCGCTTTCCACGCTGTTCACCAAGCAGCACTATTTCGCTGACCTCGTTGCCGGGATTCTCCTGGCTGTCGCTGCCTATGGGATATTCCTCCGCGGGTCGGCTCGCGAGAACGTCCCGGAGCTCGACCGCCGCGTCGCACCGGTCCTGGCGTTCTGCGTCGGCGGAATCGTCAGCGTCGGCGTTGCCGGCTTTTGGTTGGCCTACCGATTGCGAGTATTGACTTGAGGGGCGGGCAGTGGCACATGTCGTGCACCGTGAAACGGTGCGCGACGGAAACTGCTACCTGGTACCGCACGACCCGCCGGTGCCAGTGACCGGCGGGTCGTCTGCAGCGAGGCGCTCCGCTGGTGGAGTACGTCCTACTGGCGGATAGCGAATTGCACGAGAACGTCTGCAAAAACCCCCGGCGACGCGATTTTCAATTCATAGATGCCCGGCCGCAGATCCTGTCCGGTGTTGAACTGACTGCGCTTCGTGGACAGATTAAAAATGTATTGCCCATCCCCCGCGGAACGCATCGTCGTCCCCTCGTCGGCGGCGCTCGATGACACGAGTTCATTCACCTGGCCCCCGCCGAGGTCCACGAGCGCCAAGGAAATCTCGGGAGAGAGACCATTTGCTCCTCCACCGCTGGCCGTGAGAGTAGGGTCGCCGCCGCCGACACAGGCAGAGATTCGGATTTTGACCGGGATAGTGCGGCCGAGTTGAAAGATGCTAGAACCGTCAGCGTTGATCGGTTCGAGGATGCCACTCGTCACGAATGGAAG
>JANPCY010000457.1:0-1641 GCA_031431175.1 Steroidobacteraceae bacterium
GTCCGCGATGACAGCGGCGGTTTTCCACTTCAGTGTGTTGACGGCGAGATCACCCGCGCCGGCGTTGAACTGCGCGCCGTCACCGTTGAAGCGGAAGAAGTTCGGCGCCCGTACCTTTAGAGTTGTGTCTTGGGCGGCCGCGGTACCGTTGACGAACGTCTTCGTGGGGTGCCGCTTCGCGTAGTTGGCGACCGCGATCGATTCGTCGCCCGACAGCGGGCCGATCAGGATATCGGCGGCGAGCTGCTCCATGAGGCGCCGCGTCTCCTTGATCGCCGTGTCGGCGGTGTCGTCCGAGCAGCCGATGCCGACCAGCTCGATCGGGTGCCCGGCAATGGAGCCACCGGTCATCCCTGCGGAGGGCTTGTTCGAGTCCTTCGGCTTCGCGCCGGCGTACTCGGCGAACGCGGCGATCGCGCCCCCGACAGTCTGGTCGTAGAACGCCCCGGCGACGCCTTTGCAGTCGGAGAGGATGCCGATCTTGATCGGCTTCGCCGTGGTCTGACCGGCAGCGCTGCCGGCCGTGACGATCGCACCGGCAGCGATTGCGAGCAGGGTAAGCCTGCCCGATAGCGAGAAGTGGTGGCGACGCATGCCGTGCTTCATGATCACGTGCCTCATCGGACTCTTGATTCTTTCCTTCGATGACCGCAGCAGCCGGTCCTGAAGCTGGTGCGATCTTACCTCAGTTCCTCGAGCATGCCCTTCGCTTCGACGAGGTCCTTGGTATCGAACCCTTCCGTGAACCAACGATAAATCGGCTCGAGCAACTCGCGTGCCTCCGTGCGCCGGTTCTGCTTTTCAGCAGCCTCGCATAACTGGGGGCCGCCGTTTGTTCCTCCGCCGGCGAGGGATTACTTGATCACGCCGTTGACGACGTTCTTGTAGTGCCCGACCCACGGCAGCGACCGCTTGGTACATGGCGGGAACGTGCGGCCGGGGGCGGAAGTCGCGGGGCTGAAGGTTCCACCGAATGTTTGGTCGACCGCGGGGATGTAGCGGATAGTCTTGATCGCGAGCTGGCCGCCCTTGGTGTAGAGCTGGGAGACGTATTGGTCCTGGACCGCCTGGCGGTTCTCGTCGAGCCTGAGCTTGCCATAGCCAGCATCGAGCTGGACCTTTGCGAGCGCAGCCTGCAGCTTCTTCTGGCCGCCCGAGAGGTCACCGCCGATCATCTGAAGGGCGATGATCAGAGCGCGGCTGTTGTTGAAGTAGTTGTAGACGAACCCACTCGCGGCTTGCGAACCAGCCGTGCCCTCGAAGGGCGGGAACTGTTTGAACCACTTGTCGATGATCGCGGCGTACGACTTCGCCGCGGGCGTGGTCAGATCGCCGGCCGTGCCGACGCCGCCGACGTACACGCCGGCAACGCGGTTGCCGAGCTGCTCGAACTGACCGGGCGTCCCCCAGAAGAGGTTCCCCATGTGCTTCTGCGCGTCGATCGGGCCCTTGGCTTGCTCGAAGGCCTTCAGGGCCGGGATCAGCCCGGCACCGCCAACGGCCCAGAAGTAGCCGTCGACCTGGCTCGGGTCGGGGAGTTGCTGGATGTAGGACGAGTAGTCCGTTGTGTTCAGCGGCGGGAAGACCCGCTTGGTGACCGTACCGCCCGCGGCGCAGAACTCCGCGATGAAGCCGGCCGCC
>JANPCY010000458.1:0-2959 GCA_031431175.1 Steroidobacteraceae bacterium
CGAGCCCGCGCCCGACGTAGATCGCGGCGAGCTCACGATGCTCGGCTTCGACGTCGGTTTCCAGTTCCTTGCGCTCGCGCGCGAGGTCGGATCGCTCGGTATCCGACTGTGAGCTGACGGATACATATTCGCCGGCCGCCATCGACATCGCGCCGGCGACAAGGCCTGCGGTTCCTGCGATCAGTACCGCGCTTGGCGTGGCGCCGGCGGTGGCAACGCCGATCACGAGACTCGCCGTCGAGACGATGCCATCGTTGGCGCCCAGCACTGCTGCGCGCAACCAGCCGATGCGACTGGATTTGTGCCATTCACCGTGACGCATGGTCTGATTTACCCCTGTTTAGTCGTTCAGGTGATCGCAACCACACGGCCACTGCAACTTTGGGAGTCACGGCCTACGGCCAAAGACCAGCAACATTACACCCGCCGCGATCGCGCCGATGCTGGCCCACTGCGGAACGTCGATCGTTGCCTTTTCCTTGTACGACAATTCGATGCCTCCGAGATCGGCCTCGTGTTGGTCCTTTGTGTAGGTGAAATCGCCGTAGGTCAGGCCCAGGGCGCCCGCAGCGATCAGCGCAATGCCTGCAGCAGGCTTGATCCAGCTCTTCATGATTGGCCTCCGCTTTCATTTTCGATATCAACCGCAACACGACGACAGGCGTCGCGGAATGGCATGCCTGCCATGACCACCAGCTCGCTTGCAAACGCCGCCGGTGGTACCCGGACGGCGGGCGCGGGTAAACGCCGGCAGCTTCGACGACCTTGCATGAATTTGCAGGCAACGGCAAGTGGGTCAGCGGTCGATGTGGAATTCGACGTCGGCGGCCGATACGAAGCCGGACTCGACCGACAGCACCCAGCGGTCACCGATCGTGTAGCGCAGCTTGAGCGTGTTGATCGCGTCGACCAGCGAGATGCCGTAGCTGACGTAGAGCCGCGGCGACAGGAACTTACCGAGCACGAAGGAACTGCGCGAGTCGGCGTCTTCCGCTATGCCGGCCTCGTCAAGCCCGACATAGCGGCCGAGCTGGCCGGCGAGCAGTGCACCGCCCTGGGCGGTCATGCTCGGCTGCTGGGCGCCGAGGTTCCCGGCGTCTTCGTCCTGCAGGCTGTCGAGCGTCCGCCCGACGATCAGCATCGATGCGATCTGCGTCTGCGGCAGCGACGGCTCAGAGAACAAGGTCAATTGGGGCTTGCGCAGGAGGCCGCGCGCGATGACACCCACGGTATAACCTGGCAATTTGCGCGAAGCGCGCAAGTCAACTCCGGGATCGGTGACCGGGCCACCGGTAAAGAGTAGCCGCCCCCGCTCGACGTCGAGTTCGCGGGTATAGGCACGGTAGTTTCCGTCCTCAATCTTGAATTCTCCGGAAGCGACCGCGGCCTCGCGCGGCACACTGCGCGCACGCACGGTGCCGGTGATCCTGCCGCTCAGGCCAAAGGCGTTGATATTGACCTTGTCACCGAGCGTGAGCCGCACGTCGCTTGCGACCTCGAACGGCGCGGTCTTGTCAGCTTCAAGTTGCGGCCGAAGGATCCGTTCGTCGGTCGAGACAAGCACGGCGTCCGCGGTTGCGGCGGGGACGATGCGCGCTTCGGGGATGGTCACGCTACCGGTCACGTCGATATGTCGATCGGCCAGCGCAAAGCGCAAGTCCGGTGAGGCGAGGACGCGCGCTTCGGGAACGTCCACCAGCAACAGGCGTTCGCCCTTCATGGTCAGAACGCCGTTCAGGTGACGCTCCTGCCAACCGAGCCGGCCGTCGATGTCGAGGGATCCGCCGCCTGCCGTTGCGGTAGCGCGCAGACCAAGCCCGGCTTCCTGCAGCGCCAGCGTCGCCTGGATGCCCCGCAGCCGCAGGTTGGCCTGGTAGAAATCCAGCGTCCCGTCGGCGAGGCGTGCCTCACCTTGCAGCAGGGGTGCCGCGAGGCGTCCCGAAACCGCGAGATCCAGTACCAAGCTGCCGGACGCATGATCGATGTCTTCGAACAGGAGCGGAAGCAGGTCGAGCTGGCGCGTCGCACCGCGCACTCTGCCGGCAACGGGCAGCTCGCTGAAGGGGACGCCCACGCTGCGCTCGGCGACCAGTTCCGCTGTCAGGTCGGCGGTGGTGGCGTCCACGAGCCGGAGATTCAGCCGATGACGCTGCAGGTCACTCTGCAGCGTCATGATCGTCCGACCTAGCGCGATGGTTTTTTCCTTGCCGCTGGCAGATTCATACTGGAACAAGGCCTCGCGGATTTCGGCCTGCACCTCAGCGAGCCAGGGCTGTCCGGCGACGCCCCAAATGTGAGCTTCAACGGACAACTGCCCGTGAAAACGCGGCCGGCCCGCCACGCCGAAATTTTCCGCTTCCAGCGGGAAGGATTGCGTAGCGGCTTGTAGCGACCAGTCCGCATTGCGTTGCCAGCGACCCTCGGCGCAGATGCGTCGCATCTCGTGAACGAAGCAAGCCGGCGCGAGCTCAACATGATCGAAAGAGGCGATCAGTCGGGTCGGCGCCTCGAGCTGGTAGGGCGGGGCGCGCGGACCGGCTGCGACAATGCTCTGCGTCTCGAGTGTGTAGCGCTGATCCAGATATGAGCCGCGGCCCAGCAACTCGACCGCATCCTCGCCGGCGCCGACCCGGAACTCGACGCGATGGTCACGCGTGAATCCGTCGAGCGACAGGCGTGATTCCGTCAGTGTCTGTCCGGCAATGCGCAGGCCCGCACTGCGCAGGCGCAGCCAGGACGTTTGGCGATCCTCGAGGTCGATCTTCGCATCAGCCGATAACACGGCCGCCTGATGTTCCTCCCAGGCGAGGTCGTGACCCTTGAACGCGAAGTCGACCGACGAGCCGCGGATCTGCAGCGTGGCGTCGATGTGGCCACCCAGCTCCGGAAGGAAACCCGAAAGATCGTTGGCAACCAGCTTCGCATCGAGCATTGACTTGGGCCCCAGGCTGCCCTCGAG
>JANPCY010000459.1:0-4137 GCA_031431175.1 Steroidobacteraceae bacterium
GTCTCGGCCGCAAATCCGACGACAAAGGGCCTGCCGCTCGTGAGCGCCGCGACGGACGCAAGGATGTCCGGCGCCCTGACGAGCTCGAGCTGCATCTTGTCCGCCGATTTCTGGATCTTCTGCGCTGCGACCGCCGGCGCCTGGTAGTCGGCGACCGCAGCGGCGCCGATGTAGATGTCGGCGGCGGCAAGGGCGCGGTGCACCGCGTCGTACATCTGCTGGGCGCTCTCGACTGCCACGAATTCGACGCCTGACGGCGGGTCGATACCCACCGGGCCACTGACCAGGACGACGGTGGCCCCGGCGTCCCGGGCCGCCTGGGCCACGGCGTAGCCCATTTTCCCGGAGCTGCGGTTGCTGATGAATCGCACCGGATCCAGGCGTTCGCGAGTCGGGCCCGCGCTGACAACGACCCTCTGTCCTGCGAGCACGCGGCTCGCGGAATGTCGCGACAGCGTGAGCTCGGCGAGCTGTTCCGGCTCGAGCATCCGCCCCGGGCCTGTCTCGCCACAGGCCTGATCGCCCTCGCCGGGCCCGAGCATCGTGACGCCGCGATCCTTCAGCAGCGCCACATTGGCTGCGGTCGCGGAATTTGCCCACATTTGCTGATTCATCGCCGGCGCAAGATAAAGGGGCGCGGATGTCGCCAGGCAAAGCGTCGAGAGCAGGTCGTCCGCGTGTCCATGGGCGAGTCTTGCCAGGAAATCAGCGGTCGCCGGTGCAACCAGCACCGCGTCCGCCCAGCGCGCGAGTTCGATGTGCTCCATCGCCGCTTCGGCAGCTTCGTCCCAAAGCGCATCCCGCACCGGCCGCCCGGACACCGCTTGCAGGGTCAGGGCCGTGATGAATCGTCCGGCGCCCCCGGTCATGACCACCTGGACCTCGGCCCCACGCTCGCGCAGGCGCCGGACCAGGTCCGGACTCTTGTAGGCGGCGATCCCCCCGGTCACGCCGAGCAGGATCCGCACCGGGCCCGGCCGCGGCTTGTCCATGGGCTGATTATCCCCGCGGGCCGGTATCCGCGCCAACGAGGGATAACCAGCGGTGCTGGAGTCATGTCCCGGATCGTCCGGCCGCGCCCCTTACTCCCGCAACTGGCGCCATTTGCGACCCGCAGCACGGCGCGCCTGACCGCAGACTGCCTCCGGGAGGTTCGCATGCAGATCAGGGACTGGCCGCCTGCCGAAAGACCGCGCGAAAAGCTGTTGCAGTTGGGGTCCGGAGCGCTGAGCGAGGCGGAACTGCTCGCGATCTGGTTGCGTCACGGCACCCGCGGAATGACGGCGCTCGATGTCGCGCGTTCACTGCTGACCCGCTTCGGCTCGCTGCGGAGCGTCCTGTCGGCCGAGCGAAATGCGCTCTGCAGCCAGCGCGGCGTCGGCCCGACTCGCTGGGCCGAATTGCAGGCCGCGCTCGAAATCGTGCGCCGCCACTACCTGGAGCGCCTGCAAGCCGGCCCGGTGCTGCAAAGCCCGCGCGCCGTCCGCGATTACCTGATTGCGCGGCTGCGCGACCGGGAACACGAGGTTTTTTGCTGCCTGTTCCTGGACAGCCGCCACCGGCTGATCAGTTGCGAGGAACTGTTTCGCGGCACGGTGGACGGTGCCAGCGTACACCCGCGCGAAGTCATCAAGCAGGCGTTGTCCCGCAACGCGACTGCGGTGATCCTGGCCCACAACCATCCATCTGGAGTCGCCGAGCCAAGTCAGGCCGACGAAATCATCACGACGCGCCTGCGCGATGCCCTGGCACTGGTCGAGATCCGGCTGCTGGATCACCTGATCATCGGCGACGGAAACTGTACTTCCCTCGCGGAAAAAGGCCTGATTTGACCGCCAAGGCCTGATTTGACGGCTGCGGCCCCCGGCTGGTCTAAGACGCGGCTCTTTCTTTCCACCTTTCGCGGCTTGCTTGACCATGGTCACAGCCTCGACTGCTGGTGCCCTGGTTGCCGCCGCCGGGCCTCGACCGACCTCGCCGCACTGGTGGCGGCTGGCATGGGGGATCGCCCCAGACAGGCCAGCAGACCGCGATGTAGGATATGCGGCAGCCTTGGGCGATGACAGGTCAGACCGCCTCTACCGCAGTTCACCGGGGCGACCTAGACGCAGAAAATGCTATCCAGCAGCATACAGGCAGGCTTGCCGACAGACTGGGCTATACTTTTGCCGCGAATAACAAATTGATTGGGGGAGACTCGTGAACACTTCATTCAGCGTTAAATCGGTTTCCATTACTGTGGTCGCAACTATGTGCCTGGCCTTGTTTGCAGGGCCGGTGCAGGCACAAAGCAGCACTTCATCGCTGCGCGTTGTCGTGACTGATAGCAGCGGCGCTGCCGTCGGCAACGTCAACGTCCGCATCATCCACGTGCCGACGGGTCGATCCATTTCAGTACCTTCGAACGCTGCCGGTGTCGCCAATGCGCTGGGCCTCGCAGTCGGCGGTCCCTACGAAGTTGCGGCAAGTGGCGATTACGCCGCCGACGTCATGCAGGACATTTACCTCGAGCTCGACAAGACCGAGGTGGTTGCATTGAGTGTTCGGCCTGTGATCAAAGAAGTCATCGTCACCGCCAGCGCGCCGACGGCCGAGGTCGGTTTCGGCATTGGCAGCGCGTTCGATCGCAGCAGGATAGACAGCACCCCATCGGTGTCGCGTGACTTCGTCGGCACGCTGGCGACGGATCCGAAAATCATGGTCGACTACAGCGTTGACCGGGGACCCGCGGTATCAATTGCGGGCGCGAATTTTCGCTACAACAACCTGACCATCGACAATGTCGCACAGAACGACAACTTTGGCTTGGGATTCGATGCGTCAGCCACGCAGCGCACGCCGATTTCCATCGACGCGATTGAGGCCCTGTCTGTCACCGTCGCTCCCTACGACGTTACCTACGGCAACTTCCTTGGCGGCAACATCAACATTGTTACCAAGTCCGGTACCAATGAATTTGAAGGCAGCGTGTACGCATTCAAAACCGATGCCAGCCTTACCGGCAACAAATCCGAAGGATCGAACCTCGGCATCGGCGATTTCGACGAAGAAACGATCGGCTTCACTTTTGGCGGACCGATCATCAAGGACAAGCTGTTCTTCTTTACCAATTACGAGAAATACAAGACCACGCGGCCATCCAACTCACAGACCATCGACAATATTGCCGGTGTCACCCAGGCTGACGTAGACAGGGTCATCAGTATTTTCCAGAACGAGTACGGATTCGACCCGGGCACCTTCGATGCAACCGATGTCGACCAAGATCAGAAGATCCTGGTCAAGCTGGACTGGTATATCAACGACCAGCACCGTGCCGTTGCCAGCTACCAGCAGGCGGACGGCGATGTGCTGTTCGATGACTTTCCGGACCTGGCCGCGCTGCAGTCGAACCGCTATAACATTAACGAGAAACTCGACGCAGTTTCTGTCCAGTTGTTCTCCAACTGGACCGATCGACTGTCATCCGAGTTCAAGTACGGCAGCAAGAAAGTCAAGAACCGCCAGGTCAGTATCGACTCGTCAACGCCGGACTTTTATATTCTCGCTCCTGGCTTTGGCGCCATCACGGCCGGCGGCGACCGGTTCCGGCATAACAACCTGCTCGACAACGATTCCGAGCAGTTCCGCCTGCAGTTCGACTATGCGATCCCTAATCACATCATCACCGCGGGCTATGAGCGCGAGGCAAAGACAGCCGCCAATACTTTCGTGCCGTTTACCCGCGGTCAGTTCCTGTTTTTCCCTGACAATGGCCCTGATGGCATCGCCGGCAACGCCGACGATCGCAGCGGCATCGACAACTTCGAGCAACGCCGTATTGGCCTGGTTCTGTTCGGCGGCTCTACAACGGGTGTCGTATCAGATGCCGCCAGCACATTTGAGCTGGTTACCGATAGCTTCTACGTCGAGGATGAGTGGGCCGTTAACGACGATTTAGTACTGAAGTTCGGCGTCCGTATGGACGAGAACAGCAACAGCGACAGCGTGCCACTGAACTCCAGCTTTGCGTTACGACACGGCTTCGACAACACCTTTAACCTGGACGGTAACGACCTGGTATTGCCGCGCTTCGGCTTTGACTGGGCGGCGACCGATCGCCTGACAATCAGGGGCGGCGCCGGTCTGTTCGGTGTC
>JANPCY010000460.1:0-3153 GCA_031431175.1 Steroidobacteraceae bacterium
CGCGCATCAATTTCCTGAAACGCAGCGGTGATCTGCCCGATCTCGCCGATGTGGCAGGCAAGCGCGGATGCTTTGCCGCCGGCTGCACGGATTTCGCCGGCGACCGCCTCACAGGCCTCGAGCTTGCGGCTGCTGACGACGACCACGGCGCCATGTCGAGCCAGCAACAGCGCGATCGCGCGGCCGATGCCGCGGCTCGCACCGGTCACCAGCGCCACGCGGCCGCTCAAGTCGAAGTTGCCAACGCTCAAGATGAATTCCCCCAGCCGCCGCACTGATCGACGACCAAATCCTAGCATTCCGGCGGGCTGCCGCAGGCGCCGCTCGCTACAATTGGAGTGGCGCGCCACTGCGCTTGTGCCGGATCCCGCCATGACGATACCGCGCCGCGACCTCGATTTTCAGGTCTTCGAAGTCCTGGATGCCGGGGGGCTGTGCCGGTTGCCACGCTACGCCGAGCACGATCGCCAGGTCTTCGATGGCGTGATCGAGAGCGCCTACCGGATCGCCGAGGAGCGCTTTGCGCCCTATGCCGCCGCTTGCGATGTCGATGAGCCACGTGTCGTGGACGGCCGCGTCTGGTTGATTCCGGAAACGAAGCAAGCGTATGACGCGTACAACGAAACCTCATTCACTGCCGCGACCTTCGATGCCGAGGACGGCGGGCTGCAGCTGCCGCTCCTGGTTGCGAAGGCCTGCTCCGCCGTCTTCAGCAGCGCCAATGTGGCATTCCATTCCTATTCGACATTGACGGCCGGCGCCGCGAGCCTGCTGATCAGCTTCGGCAGCCCCAGGCAGCGCGAGCGGCTTGCCCGCCCGATGCTAGCCGGCCGCTTTACGGGAACGATGTGCCTTTCGGAGCCGCACGCGGGCTCCTCGCTGACCGACATCCGCTGCCAGGCGCTGCCCCAGGCCGACGGCAGCTATCTGTTGTCAGGCAGCAAGATGTGGATTTCCGGCGGCGATCACGAGCTCGCCGAGACGATCGTGCACCTCGTACTCGCCAGGATTCCCGGTGGGCCACCGGGTGTGCGCGGCATCTCGCTGTTCGCCGTGCCGCGCGATCGCGTCAATGACGAGGGCACCGTGGGTCCCGGCAATGACGTGCGCCTGGCCGGCATCAATCACAAGATGGGCTGGCGCGGCACCGTCAACTGCGTGCTGTCATTCGGGGAACAGGACCGTTGCCGTGCAGAGCTCGTGGGGCTCCCGCATCACGGCCTCGAATACATGTTCCAGATGATGAATGCGGCGCGCATCGGCGTCGGCATGAATGCCGTCGCGCTCGGCTACGCCGGCTACCTGCATGCACTCGCTTATGCCCGCGAGCGCCCGCAGGGACGGCCGGTCGGCGCACGGGACCCAACAGCAGCGCCGGTGCCGATCCTGCGTCATGGCGACGTGCGCCGGATGCTATTGGCGCAGAAATGCTGGGTCGAAGGCGGTCTGGCGCTGGTGCTGTATTGCGCGCGGCTCAGCGACGAGGAGCGTTGTGCGGAGGATCCGGCCAGGAAAAATGCCCTGCACCTGCTGCTGGAACTGCTGACGCCGATCGCGAAATCCTGGCCGTCGGAGTTCTGCCTCGAGGCCAACAAGCTCGCGATCCAGGTGCTGGGCGGTTATGGCTACACGCGCGACTACCCGGTCGAACGCCTGTATCGGGACAATCGCCTCAATCTCATTCACGAAGGGACGCACGGCATCCACGGCCTCGATCTTCTGGGGCGCAAGGTCTCGATGCAGGGTGGCGGCGCAATGCGCGAGCTCGCGGCACGAATCACGGAGACGATCGCGCTCGCGCGTGACGAGGCGCAACTGGCGGAATACGCGGAGGCACTCGCAGCCGCGCTTTCGGACATCGCGCGCACGACGGAGGTCCTGGTCACCGCCATGTCGAAAGATCCCGAACGGGCTCTCGCCAACGCAACTCTTTATCTGGACAGCCTGGGCCAGGTGGTCGTCGCCTGGCGCTGGCTCGCACAGGGACTCGCAGCGGCAGCAGCGGAAACAAGTCCAGCCGATCGTGATTTCTACGCGGGCAAGCTCGCGGCCTGCCGGTTCTTTTTCCGCTACGAGTTGCCGCGCATCACGCCTGCGCTCGCCCTGCTTCGCTCGCTTGACGACACCGCGCTGGCTATTCCCGACGCTGGATTCTAGGCGCGGCTCTCAGGCGAGCGGGCGATAGGTCTCGCCGAGGGCGCGGGCAACGGCCTCATGCGTGATCGCCCCGTCGTGCACATTGAGACCGGCGGCGAAGCCGGTGTCGCGCTCCAGTGCCTTGCGCCAGCCGAGGTCAGCGAGTGCGCGCACGTACGGCAGGGTTGCGTTGGTCAATGCAAAGGTCGAGGTGCGCGGGACGGCACCCGGCATGTTGGTCACGCAGTAGTGCACGACCCCGTCGACGACGTAGGTCGGGTCCGCATGCGTGGTCGGCTTGCTGGTCTCGAAGCAACCGCCCTGGTCGATCGAGATGTCCACGAGCACCGCGCCCTTTTCCATGCGGCTTACCATAGCGCGCGTGACGAGCCGGGGCGCCGCGGCGCCGGTCACGAGCACCGCGCCAATCACCAGATCAGCCTGGGTCACGAGCCGCTCGATGGACTCGGTCGTCGAATACGCCGTCGCGATTGCGTTGCCGAATTGCGCGTCGAGCTCGCGCAGCCTGCGCAACGATCGATCCACGATCGTGACCTGCGCGCCGAGGCCCACCGCCATCTGCGCCGCATTTGTGCCGGCGACGCCGCCTCCCAGGATCACGACCCGCGCCGGCGCCACGCCCGGCACGCCGCCCAGCAGCACACCGAAGCCGCCATTCGCCTTCTGCAAGGCCGTCGCGCCCACCTGGATGGACATGCGGCCCGCTACCTCGCTCATCGGGGTCAGTAGCGGCAATGAACGATCCGGCGCGGTCACCGTTTCATAGGCGATCGCCATCGCGCCGGACTTCACGAGTGCCTGCGCCTGCGCGGCATCGGCGGCCAGGTGCAGGTAGGTGAACAACACCTGCCCGCGCCGCAACATTGCGCATTCCGGCAGTTGCGGCTCCTTGACCTTGACGACCAGCTCCGCGGCATCGAATACCGACCTGGCATCCGGCAGCACGCCGGCCCCGGCCGCGCGATACGCATCGTCGCTGATGCCGATTCCGGCACC
>JANPCY010000461.1:0-2195 GCA_031431175.1 Steroidobacteraceae bacterium
GCCGAAGCCACGCCAAAGACGACGAGCAACGGCAGATCGCTGACCGTGTATCCACGCCCTGGCGCCTGCTGCTCACGGCGCGACGCGAGTCCGGCGAGCTCTGTCGCGCGCTTGGCGGTCGCCAGGCTGAAGAACAGCAGCATCGAAAATGCCAGCAGCCAGAACGACGGTTCGATGCCAGTCGCGGCGCTGCCGGCCAGGATCCGGCCGGTGTAGAGGGCGGCCAGGCACAGAATGTCGGTCACCGGGCGTTGCTTGAGCTGCAGGGAATACCACAGCGTCACGAACAGATAAGCACCCAGCACGCCGAGAAATGGCAAACCCGGACCGAAATAGCCGACCGCGAGACCGCCGGCGATCAGGAATGCCGCTCCGGCTCGCGCCGCCGGTATCGGCAGTGCGCCGCTTGCGATCGCCCGTGCGCGCCGCGTCGGGTGGGAGCGATCGGAATCACGGTCAAGGATGTCGTTGATGAGATAACTGCCCGAAGCGGCGAGGCTGAAGGCGATGAATGCCAGTGCGCTCGCCCTCAGGGCTGACACGTCGGCCAGTGCGTGTGCGGCCGCCGCTGGTACGAACACCAGCGCGTTCTTCGCCCAGTGATGCGGTCGGATGGCCTTCAACCAGAGACTCAGGGAAGAAGTTGGCACGAGATTTCCTGCTTCGTCTCCCAAGACCTTAGCCCAACATCCCTTGATCCCGATACCACTGGCAGGCGCGGTGCAGGCCCTCGTCGAGGCCGACGCGTGGCACGTAGCCAAGGTCGCGCCTGGCCTTGTCGATCTTGAAGGCGCGATCCTGGCGGTACCAGTCGACGCGGCGCGGATGCAGGGGTGGCTCGATGCCGAACGGCTTGCACAAGATATCTACCACATGGCCGGCGGCGACCACCGGCCACACGGGAAAATAACGAAACCGGAACTCCTGCCCCATGGCCGCAGCCGCGCGCCGCACGAGATTCTCGATCGTCAGGTACTCCTCATCGGCGATCAGGTAGGCCTGCCCCGCGCCCTTGCCCGGCTCCATGACGAGCACGAAGGCGTCCATGAAGTTATCGATGTACAGAGGGTGATAAAGCACCTGCCCGCTGCCGAACATCGGGAACCAGCCGCGCAAGAGCTGCCTGAAAATGAGATAGAAGCGGCCGACATCGCCGGGCCCGTAGACGGCATTGGGCCTGAGGATCGTCGATTCCAGCCCCTTTTTGCCATACTCGAGCACGATCGACTCAGCCTCGTACTTGGTCTGCTGGTAATAATCGTGCGGCCGGATGGGCGAGTTTTCGTCGCCGGGCGGATTGTCGACGTTGCCGTGCACCCCACAGGTGCCGCAGTACACGAACTTGCGCGCGCCCGCCTCGAGCGCAGCCTGCAACAGGTTCCGCGTGCCATCGACATTGACCGCACGATAGAGGCTGTCCGGGGCGCTCAGCTCGCGAAAGGCGGCGGCCACATGGTGGACCAACTCGACGCCTTGCAGGCACCGCTTGACGACGTCGACATCGGTCACCGAGCCGATGACGAGCTCCGCGCCCCAGTCGCGAATCTCCTGGCTCTTGTGGCCTTCCTGATGATCGAGGGCGACGACCTCATGGCCCTCCTTCAGCATGCGGCGCACCAGTGCCTTGCCGGTGAAGCCCGTCCCGCCCGTGACCAGCAGCTTCATCGCGTCTTCCTTGACTCGAATATGCCCTTGATGGAACCCATGATCGCGCCAGGATTGCCGCGCAGCAACTCGCGCAACACCATGCGCACGGCAATCCAGGGCGCACCGACTGCGTAGAAGCCGGCTTTCTGAAGCGGCGTGCCGTGACGGCGCAGGAATCTCAGCCAGTGCTTCGCTTTCGATTGCGCGTAGACCGCGGTGTACCCGCCGCCTTCGTAAGTGTGATTGACCGCATGCAGCGCTACCGCACCCGGAATATACAGCGCCCGGAAGCCGCGCTGCTGGAGGCGCAACGAAAAATCGAGATCCTCGGGACCGAAGGGATCAAAGATCGCGTCGAAGCCGCCGAGCTCGCGGAACAGCGCCGCGCGTACCATCATCGCGCCACCGCAGGAGATGCAGCGCGTGACGCGTTCGCATTGACCACGGTCGATTTGCTTGAAGCCCACCGGATCGGTACGCCCAAGCCAGAAGTTGATCCGGCAACCGCCACCGTCGTTGATGCGCGTGGGCTCGTCGAGATACAGCAG
>JANPCY010000462.1:0-6461 GCA_031431175.1 Steroidobacteraceae bacterium
CCACGGACTCGCGCTGCAGCGCGAGCATCGCACGCCGACGGTCGCGAAGTTTCTCGGCGAATTTGGCATAACGGGCACTGAGCGGCTGCGTGCCACCGTCTCCGGGGTCGAGGCGTCACGCCCGGCACCGGCGCTCCCGGCGCCGTGGCCGGTCGGCGTCGTCACGACCGAACGATTCACACCGCCGCGGGCCAGGTCCCCGGCAAGAGTCGGCAGGCTGCTATCGCTTCTCTTCGTGGCCGCACTTGGCGCCGTCTCGTTTGCCAACCACGATCGCCTCCGCGATGGGGCCGCCGAACTGATGGCGGCCGTCGACGCGAAGTATCGCGCCGTATTTGTCGCGCCCGCAGGCAAGCCTACCAGCGCTACCGCCGCAGCCCGGCCACCCGACGTCACCGCTGCGGCCGGCGATGCGACGGCGCCCGAGCCAGTGCCGCCAGTCGGCCGGGATTCGACGAACGCGCCGCAGACAGTTTCATCCGGCGCTGGCGTGCCGACGGCGCCGGAGCCGCGGTTCAGTTTTGCCCGGCCGGTCACGACGGTATCGGAGGGCCACGTTGCCGCGCGCATCGTCGTGCAGCGTTCAGGAAATACTGCAGGACCGGCCTCGGTAGCCTGGTGGACGAGCGAAGATACGGCGATCGCCGGCGCGGATTACGCCGATCTCGGGCAGCGGGTAGAACAGTTTGCGCAGGGCGAGCAAAGCCGCGCTGTCTTCGTTCCGCTCGTCAACGACACGGTTGCGGAGCCGACGAAGAGCTTCAACGTGTACCTGGGCCGCGACAATCCGGGCGCTAGCCACGTTGAGCTGCTTTCCGGCGTGCGGGTCGACATCGTCGACGACGACTGACCACAGCACCTTTATATGGCGGAGAGGGTGAGATTCGAACTCACGAAAGTCTTGCGACTTTGCCGGTTTTCAAGACCGGTGCATTCAACCGCTCTGCCACCTCTCCGGTGGATTCCGGTGCGGCGGGGATTGTCGGCTGCCGCGCCGGCGCCCGCAAGTCACGCGAGGCGGGTCGTGGAACCCGATTCGTTATACTGTGTCTCAGTAGTTCAATTCCAGGCTGGAGGTTTGAGCGATGCAACGCGACCCAATCGTCCTGCAGCAGTCAGTAATCCGCGAATCAGCGCTGGCCACGAACAAGGTCCTGCGCAACACCTACCTGCTGCTCGCGGCAACCCTGGCTTTCAGCGCATCGATAGCGGGCCTTGCGATGGCCTTCAATCTCCCGTATCCGGGGGTGATGCTGACGCTGCTCGTCTATTTCGGCCTGCTGTACGGCGTCCACAAGACGGCCAACAGCGCCATGGGCCTTGTATTTGTGTTCGCGCTGACGGGCTTTTTGGGTTACACGTTGGGCCCGATCATCAGCATGTACCTGAAGGCCATACCCGATGGCCATACGGTCGTGATGAATGCCTTTGGCATCACCGCCGTGACATTCGTGGGTTTGTCGGCTTACGTCGTCAGGACTGGCCGAAGCTTCACATTCATGGGCGGTTTCCTGGTCGTGGGGATCCTGACCGCCTTCCTGCTGGGCCTCGGCGCGATTTTCTTCAACATACCGGCGTTGTCACTCGCGGTATCCGGCATGTTCGTGCTGCTGATGGCCGGCATGATCCTCTTCCAGACCGGCGAGATCGTGAATGGCGGCGAGACGAACTACATCCTCGCGACCGTGACGCTATACGTCACCATTTTTAATCTGTTTACGAGTCTGCTGCACCTGCTCGGCGCGGCGCGCGACGACTGACCGGCAAGCAGTTTGGACGGCGCATCACGCCGCCGAAATGCGCGTAAGTCCGCCGAGATAGGGCCGCAACACGGAAGGCACCACGACCGAACTGTCCGCCTGCTGGTAGTTCTCGAGCACCGCGACCAGGGCGCGACCGACCGCGACGCCCGAGCCATTGAGCGTATGCACCGGTTCAGGCTTTGCGGTCTCGGGATTGCGCCAGCGCGCCTGCATGCGCCGCGCCTGGAATGCCTCGCAGTTGCTGCAGGACGAAATCTCGCGGTATTTCCCCTGCCCTGGCAGCCAGACCTCGAGGTCATAGGTCTTCGCGCTGCTGAAGCCAATGTCGCCGGCACATAGCGCAACCAGCCGATATGGCAGTTCCAGCAGCTCCAGCACGCGTGCCGCGTGGCTAGTGAGTTCCTCGAGCGCCTGGTAGGACTCCGAGGGCCGGACAATCTGCACCAGCTCGACCTTGTCGAACTGGTGCTGGCGTATCAGGCCGCGGGTGTCTTTCCCATGGGAGCCGGCTTCGGAACGGAAGCACGGCGTGTGGGCGACGAGCTTCAGCGGCAGTTGCGCCGCATCGAAAATCCGGTCGCCGGCCAGATTGGTCAGCGGCACTTCGGCCGTCGGTATCAGGAACAATTCGGGATCCGACTCGCCGCGCGCAAGTTTGAACAGTTCCTGCTCGAATTTCGGCAGCTGGCCCGTGCCGGTCAGTGTCGACCTTGAAACCAGATACGGTACGTAGGCTTCGCGATATCCGTGCTCGCGCTGGTGCAGGTCCAGCATGAACTGCGCAAGCGCGCGATGCAGTGACGCTAGGAGCCCTGTGAGCACGGCAAAGCGCGCGCCGGAGATGCGGCTCGCCGCGGCAAGGTCGAGCCCGTCCAGGCTCTCGCCGATCGCGACGTGATCGCGCGCTTCGAAATCCATGCGTCGCGGCTCACCGTGGCGACGAATCTCGGTGTTGGCTGTTTCATCACGGCCATCGGGAACGCTCTCGTGCAGCAGGTTCGGCAGATCGAGGAGCACGGCGTTGAGTTCTGCTTGCAGGGATGTCAGTGCGCGTTCCGCAGCGTCGAGGCGCGCGCCGAGCGTCTCGACCTCGGCCAGGAGCGGCGCGATGTCCTGCCCCTGGGACTTGGCCTGGCCAATGGTACGAGAACGGCTGTTGCGCTCATTGCGCAACCCATCGACGGCGACCTGCGCATTCTTGCGGCGCTTTTCCAGTTCGGTGAAGCGGGCTATGTCGAGACGGTAGCCACGCCGCGCCAGATTTCGAGCAACGGCATCCGGATCGCCGCGCAATTGACGGGCATCAAGCATGATCGTCCTTGCGCTTAAGCGCCTCGCGCAGGCGCAATTCCAGGCCGCGCTCGGTCGGATGATAGGAGACGCGCGGTTCGACACCATCCGGAAAATGCGCCTGACCCAGGGCCAGCGCATCGGGCTCGTCATGCGCGTACCGGTAACCCTTGCCGTAGCCGAGATCCTTCATGAGTTGCGTGGGTGCATTGCGAAGGTGCAGCGGGACGTCCAGCGTGCCGAGCGAGCGTGCATCGTCCATCGCCGCGTCATAGGCCTTGTAAACGGCATTGCTCTTCGGCGCGCAGGCCATGAACACGCAGGCCTGGGCGAGCCCCAGTTCTCCTTCCGGGCTGCCCAGCCGTTCATATCCATCCCATGCGGCGAGCGCCAGCGTGAGCGCCCGCGGATCCGCGTTGCCGATGTCCTCGCAGGCCATGCGCACCATTCGTCGCGCGATGAAGCCGGGATCGCAGCCGCCATCCAGCATGCGGCACAGCCAATAAAGCGCAGCGTCAGGATCGCTGTCGCGTACCGACTTGTGCAGCGCCGAAATCTGGTCGTAGAAAAGCTCGCCGCGCTTGTCGAAGCGCCGATGACCGCCGGCCGTGACTGCGCGGACGATGTCGATCGTGATGACCGGATTGGCAACATCCGTGGCCGCCAGATCGACGGCAAGCTCGAGCATATTGAGCGCCCGGCGCGCGTCGCCATCCGCGGCATCGGCCATGAGTCGTAGTGCCTCGCTTGCCGCGGTGACACTACTGCCACCGAGCCCGCGCTCGGCATCCGCAAGCGCTCGCTCGAGCAGCGCCAGCAGCTCGGCAACATCCAGCGGCTTCAGCAGATAGACGCGTGCACGGGAGAGCAAGGCAGAATTGAGTTCGAAGGACGGATTCTCGGTCGTCGCACCGATGAATACGAGTGTCCCGTCTTCCACAAACGGCAGGAATGTGTCCTGCTGTCCCTTGTTGAAGCGATGCACCTCGTCGAGGAACAGCACCGTCGCCCTGCCATCCGAGGCACGCGTTGTGCGCGCCTGTTCTACCGCTTCGCGGATGTCCTTGACGCCTGCCATGACTGCCGACAGTGCGATGAAGTCGGCCTTGCAGTTCTCCGCCGCCAGCCGCGCCAGTGTCGTCTTGCCGCTGCCGGGCGGGCCCCAGAGCACCATCGAGTGCGGGATACCGGCAGTCAGGAGTTGATGCAGCGGCCTGCCGGGACCGAGCAAGTGCCCTTGCCCGACGAACTCGGACAACATGCGCGGGCGCATGCGATCGGCCAGCGGGCGGCAGGTGGCACTTCCGGAGTGATCGATCGCGAGTTTGGCCTGTCGCTGCATGTCGCGCAGATTCTAGCTGTTCGCGGCGGCCCTCAGTGGCGTCGCAGGCCTGCCAGCCAGGCCTCCGCCGCCAGGGCCCAGCCTACCCGCCTGCGGACCAGCCACCAGGCGGTCAGCACGCCAGTCATGTTGGCGAGGACATCGGCCCAGTCGGCGCTGCGCGTATCAGTCACCATTGCCTGCAGAGCCTCCAATGCCAGACCCAGGACAATCGTGAGTGCCAGGACCCACGGCAGCTTCCTGGCCGTGACGATGGCGGAGCAGAGGACGGTCAGCGCGAAATAGGCAGCAAAATGCCCGATCTTGTCGGACCCCGCGACGGATATGGACGCGTTCTGCGGCACCAGGCTTGCGACCACGATGACAAGCACCAGCAGCCAGATCGATCCGATCCAGGCGCGCCGATAGCGTAGTTGCAGCAAACTCAACCGAGCGGCACGCGGCCGACGACATCGACGCCCGGCGGCGGCTCGAATTTGAACAGGGACGGTTCGACTCGCGGATTGCGTTCCACTTGTAGCAATTCCAGCTCGGTCGTCTGTCCTAGCCGATCGAAAAAAGTCATGCGCCGAAGATCGCGGCCGGCAAAGCCGAGCCGCACCTCGCGGAAATCGGCGTCTGGTCGCCGCGGTGTCAACCGGCTCCAATCCAGTCCGTCCTGCCGGCCTGCCTCCGTGATCTCGAATTCATCTTGCAGCTCGCCCTCGCCGGCGAGCAGCATCGCGGGCGTGCCGGCCAGTGCCTCATCGGCAGCGCGCACTGTGACCTGCTCCAGTTCGACATCGTAGAGCCACACGGTCACGCCATCAGAAATGATGAGTTGCTCGGGCACCCGATAGTCCCAGCGGAACCGGCCGGGACGTACCAGCGTCATCTTGCCCTCCGCGCGTTCCAGCATGCGACCGCGCGCGTCGGTGACGGTCTGGCGAAATTCGGCGCGCAGGCTGGTCAGCTGCCCGAGAAAGTCCTCAACGCGCAGTACGGCGGCCGCATCAGTCGCGGGCGCGGCGAGGGCCGGCGCAAGCCAGAGAGTTCCGAACAGTACCGCTGCCGGGTGGTTTCCCATCATGATTCCGGCGGTGGCGGCGCGAGCACTTCGCGGCTGCCGTTGGATTGCAGCGGGCCGACCAGCCCCGCAGCTTCCATCGACTCGACCAGCCTTGCGGCACGGTTGTAGCCGATCTTGAGCCGGCGCTGGACGCCGGAGACGGAGGCGCGGCGCGATTCGACGACGATGCGCACCGCTTCGTCATAAAACGGATCCTGCTCTCCGTCGTCCATGGAGTCGCTGCCTTCGCCGTCGCCGCCCTCGTCCGGGAGACCCGGGATCGGCCCGCGCGGGCCCGACAGGACTTCGTCGACGTATGCCGGCGCGGTGCCGCTTTGCAGCGAGGCGACGACACGGTGGACTTCCTGATCTGCGACGAACGCGCCGTGGACGCGCTCGGGGGTCGAGCTGCCGAGTGGCAGGTACAACATGTCGCCATGACTCAGCAGTGATTCCGCGCCGTTCTGGTCGAGGATGGTCCGCGAATCCACCTTGGCCGAAACCTGAAACGCGATGCGGGCCGGGATGTTTGCCTTGATGAGTCCCGTGATCACGTCAACCGACGGGCGTTGGGTTGCCAGTATCAGATGAATGCCGGAAGCGCGTGCCTTCTGCGCGAGCCGCGCAATCAGCTCCTCCACCTTCTTGCCGACGATCATCATGAGGTCGGCGAGCTCGTCGATCACGACGACAATGTAAGGCAACGGCTCGAGCGGCGGCACCGCGCCCTCATACTTGCCGGTGGCGAGCAGCCGCGCGATGAGCGGATCCGGAATCGGCTTGCCGGCCTGCTCTGCGTCACGCACCTTGCGGTTGAAGCCGCCGAGGTTGCGCACGCCGAGTTCCTTCATCAGCTGGTAACGCCGCTCCATTTCGGCGACGCACCACCGCAGCGCGTTGGTCGCCTGTTTCATGTCTGTCACGACCGGTGCCAACAGGTGCGGGATCCCCTCATAGACCGACAGCTCGAGCATTTTCGGGTCGATCATGATCAATCGCACCTGCTCGGCCGTGCTCT
>JANPCY010000463.1:0-1563 GCA_031431175.1 Steroidobacteraceae bacterium
GCGCATTTCCTGGCTGAACTGCGCGCAGGCCGGACCCCGAATCCCGACGTGCTCTGCAATCGCGACATCAAGTTCGGCCTGTGCCTGGCCTATGCGCGGCGTCTGGGCGCGGAGCGCTTCGCGACCGGCCACTACGCGCGCATCGGCAGCGGTGGGCGCCTGCTGCGCGGCGCCGATGCCGGGAAGGACCAGAGCTACTTCCTGCACATGCTTTCCTGCACAGAACTTGCGGGTTGCGATTTCCCCGTGGGCGCACTCTGCAAGCGCGAGGTACGAGCAATCGCCCGCGAGCGTGGCCTGCCGGTCTTCGACAAGCGCGACTCCACCGGAATCTGCTTCATCGGTGAGCGCCCGTTCGGCCAGTTCCTGGAGTCCTGGCTGCCGCGCCAGCCGGGTCCGATTGAAACGCCTGACGGCGTGGTCATCGGCGAGCATCAGGGCATTGCGCGCTATACGCTCGGGCAGCGCAGCGGCCTGGGCATCGGCGGACTGAAGGACCGTACCGCGGCGCCATGGTTCGTCGCGGGCAAGGACCTCGCACGCAACGCGCTCATCGTCGTTCAGGGCAGGGACCATCCGGCGCTTCATTGCATGGGCCTGCGCACCGGCAGTGTGCACTGGATAAGCGACCAGCCACCCGCACCGGCATTCGAGTGCACGGCCAAGCTGCGCTATCGCCAGCCGGACCTGCGCTGCGCGGTCAACTGGTGCGCGGATGGCGCAGACGTCCGATTTACGGATCCGCAGGCAGGGGCGGTCCCGGGCCAGTACGCAGTGTTCTACCGCGATCAGGAATGCCTGGGTGGCGCGGTGATCGACTCACTTATAATCGACCCGGAGGAATCATGCAGGACAGCTTCAAGGCACGCCGCAAGCTCACCGTCGGTGACCGCAGTTTCGAGTACTTCAGCCTGGACTCGCTCGCGGAATACCAAGCCGGGCGCCTGCCCTACTCGCTGAAGATCCTGCTTGAAAACCTGCTGCGTCACGAAGACGGCACGACCGTCACGCGCGAGGACATCATTGCCCTCGCCAGTGCTGACCCCAGAAAACTGCCGACCCGCGAGATCGCATTCACACCCGCCCGGGTGATCATGCAGGATTTCACCGGCGTTCCCGCGGTGGTCGACCTGGCCGCAATGCGCGACGCGATGGCAGCACTCGGCGGCGATCCGGGCAAGATAAATCCGCTGATTCCCGCTGAGCTCGTCATCGACCATTCCGTCATGGTCGACCATTACGGCACGGCCAACGCGCTCAATCTCAATGCCCTTCTCGAGTTCCAGCGCAACAAGGAGCGCTACACTTTCCTGCGCTGGGGCCAGTCTGCGTTCGATAATTTTGCCGTGGTGCCGCCTGACACCGGCATCGTGCACCAGGTCAACCTCGAATTCCTGGCGCGTGTCATATTCGTCAACGAGCACGGGCTCGCCTACCCGGATACCGTCGTCGGCACCGACTCTCACACGACGATGATCAATGGTGTCGGTGTGCTGGGCTGGGGCGTCGGCGGAATCGAAGCTGAAGCGGCGATGCTCGGGCAGCCCTCGACGATGCTGATCC
>JANPCY010000464.1:0-5465 GCA_031431175.1 Steroidobacteraceae bacterium
GAACTTTGGCAACACGATGGTGCTCTGGGACCTGAAGGCGATCAAGCCGACCAAGGTGTTCGCCGTTCCAGGCGCACCGCTCGAAATCCGCTGGTCGCTCAATCCCGAAGATAACTGGGCAATCACCGCCACGGCGCTGACCTCAAAGCTCTGGCTCGTCAAGCAGGACGCCAAGGGCGAGTGGATCGCGAAGGAGGTCGGCACAATCGGCGATCCGTCCAAAATCCCGCTGCCGGTGGACATCAGCATCACGCGCGATGGCAAGGGGCTGTGGGTCAACACGTTCATGGATGGGAAGACGCGATATTTCGACCTTTCCAATCCCGAGGCGCCGAAACAGACCTACGAGTTGGCCACGGGCAAGCAGGTCAACATGATCTCGCAGAGTTGGGACGGCAAGCGCGTGTACATCACCTCGTCGCTGCTCGCGAACTGGGACAAGGGCGGCACAGACAACGAGCAGTTCCTGCGCGGCTTCGCATGGGACGGCAAGGAGCTGGCGCAGAAATTCGAGGTTGATTTCACCAGAGAGCAACTCGGCCGGGCGCATCACATGAAGCTCGGCTCCGAGGTGCTGCGCTCCTCGGCTTCCGGCGGGTGAGCAGTCAACGAGCCATCCAGCGCGAGACCCGGGCGCTCGCGCTGCTCGCCGTGCTTGCCTGCGCGCCGATCCCGGGCGCAAGTGAAGGCATGCCATTCGCTGAGCCGGACTTCATACCACCTGCCCCGGGCACCTATGCCCTCCACCGCATCATGGCCGCTCCCGAGGGCCAGGTCCTCGGGATTGACGGCAGCCCGCAGCCGCTCTCGCGCTACACGCGCGGCCAGATCACGTTGCTCGGCTTCATCTATACAACGTGCACAGATCCCCAGGGTTGTCCGCTCGCCTATCGCGTGTTCGACGCGTTGAAGGAAGCAGTGGTGGCCACCCCGTCGCTGCACGGCAAGCTGCGGTTCGTCACGCTCTCCTTTGATCCGGCACGCGACTCCCCGGATGTGATGCGGCAATACGCGGGCAGTCGTGTGACGGAAAAAGACGGAGGGCTGCGCTGGTATTTTCTCACTACCCGCTCGGCGCGCGAGCTCATGCCCCTGGTCGAAGGATTCGGCCAGGACATCAACATCACGTACGATCGCTCCGTCGCACGGCCGCGGCGCGAGCTGTCGCACGTGCTGAAGGTGTTCCTGATTGACCGCGCCGGTGACGTCCGCGAGATTTACACCTCAACATTCCTGTACCCGCGGCTGGTCCTGAACGACATCGAGACGCTGCTGATCGAAGAGGACCCAAAGCGGAGCCGCGCAGCCGTCAAGAAGTAACACGGGGACCCGTGAAAATAATCACCGCGCTGCATCGAAAGCGACTGACAGGCCATATTCCCCGTTATGACAAACTCGTGATGAGTTCGAGTAAAAGTATCCTTGGGAAATGGGGTTCCGGGTATATTTGTCGGTAACCGGGCCTTTCAGCTTGCGTCCGACATCGATGTTCATTGCGTCATCCGAGACTTCGATGTGACTCGTAGAAACGGGATCCGGCCGGAAAACCATAAGTCAGGGGCAAACATGAAGTTTCAAAAACTGTTGTGCGTAGCAATTGCGGGCTTCGCCGCCACGCTGGTCGCGGCTCTCCCCGCGCAATCCAGTCCGTTGGGCAAGCGCTACCTTGTCCAGTTCGTCCCCGGCAAGGCAGTCGATGGCAGGGCAGCCCTGAAAGCTGCGGGCGGGGTCATCAGGATCAACCTCCGCAAGCACAACATGGTCGCCGCGCTTATTCCGGACTCCAAACTCAGCGTCTTCAAGAGCGACCCCAACGTCAAGTTCGTTGAGATCGATGAGCTGCGGTATCCGATCTCGATGGTGCGATCGTTGCCGAGTGGCGCTGACCGCGGCATCGATGACCATGGCAATAGTTCACCAGAACTGGTGCCCTATGGCGTCGCAATGGTGCAGGCCGAGGGTTATCAGGGCAACGCCGCCAGCGGCGTGAAGGTGTGCGTGATCGACTCCGGATACGACATCCTTCATGAGGACAAGCCCGGCACCGATGTCGTTACCGGAACCGATGATATCGGTGGCGCCGGCCCGTGGGGCGAGGACGGCTTCGGTCACGGCACCCACGTGTCAGGCACCATCAATGCGCTGGACAATGACATCGGCGTGATCGGCGTGTTCCCGAGCGTGCCGATGCATATCGTGCGCGTGTTCGGTAACGACGGCATCTGGGCCTATTCGTCCGAATTGATCAACGCGGTCGACGACTGCGTCAGCAACGGCGCTAACGTAATCAACATGAGCCTGGGCGGACCGCGCCCCAGCGTGCTTGAAAACGCCGTGTTCCTGCACGCCCGGAAGTACGGGGTACTGTCCATTGCGGCGGCAGGCAACGGTGGCGATGGACGCGTGTGCGACATCTTCGAGGATCCCAGCCACCCCGAACGGCAAGCGTGCAAGATGCACTACCCCGCCGGCTACGACAGCGTGGTGGCCGTCGCCGCGCTGGATTCGAACGCCAATATCGCCAGTTTCTCGCAGATCAACAGCAAGGTGGAAATTGCAGCGCCCGGCGTGAGCGTGCTGTCCACGGTGCCGACCGGCAGCCTGATGGACGTGGTGCTGAACACCGGACTTGGCGATACGGATGTGGTGCCGATGGACAATTTCCCCATTCCGACCGTCCCCGTGACGGGAAATCTGCTGGATTGCGGACTGGCAGGAACTGCCGCGGATTGCGGCGATGCAACGGGCAAGATCTGCCTGATCGAGCGCGGGGCCTACACGTTCGCGACCAAGGCAGTGTCGTGTGAAGGCGCGGGTGGCGTTGGTGCGGTCGTGTTCCAGCGCGCTGGCGACGATGTGTCCGGGCCGGTCTTGGGAACGCTGGGTGACACCCACGTGGGCATTCCGGTGGTCGGTACGGACCGCACGACGGGTCTCGACCTGCGTGCAGGGTACCTTGGTACGCCGGCGACACTGAGTTTCACACTGTCGCACTATGACTATGATTTCTACAGCGGCACTTCGATGGCGACCCCGCACGTGGCAGGCGTTGCGGCGCTGATCTGGAGCACGCATCCTGGGTGCGGCCCGACGGACATCCGCACGGCGATGAATGCCACCGCGGTTGATCTCGGTACTCCTGGCCGCGACAAGTACTTCGGCAATGGCCTGGTACAGGCGCAAGACGCCGCCGCGTACCTGGATCAGAACGGCTGCTCCGGGTACTGATACGGGCGGCCCGCAAGAGCAGCGTCTGCGCTGCCGGACCTATGGCAATTCGCTTGTCCCGGCGAAGCCGAGTGCCAGAAGATATCGGCCGGGCGCTGCCGGGTCGCTTCGGGCATGCAATGGATAGCCGGATAGCTCCGCAGTCCACGTCAGCGTGGCCTCGGAGCCCGAGACATCCCATCTCTCCACGGCGGACGCGTCCCGCGCGACCAGCGCCGCGCCGTCTTCCGGCAGCAACAGCCAGCGGAATGCGTCGTTGGCTTCGATCATTGGACCCATTGCAAGGGCTGCACCGAGGTGCACGGTGCCGATTGTCGAACTGGGCAACCACGGCGCCGCCGCATCAAATACCTCCAACACCGGCACGACTTCATTGTTGCCTTCGGTGAAGAAAAGCGTCGTTCCCGCCACCCGGAGGTCATAGGCACGGGCTGGCAGCGCGAGCCGATCGAGTACTTGTACCTGGCCATCGGCAACGCGAGCTGCCACGACGCTGTTGGTCAGCGACCATTCCTCGCCCCATTGCTCTTCGATGAGGAAGGTATCTGCGCCCTGGGCGGCGACGATGTAGCCGGGAACATTGACCGGCGCAATGGCCAGGTCCGTGTCCAGGTCGATGCGGACAAGTTCCTCTCGTACGAGCGGCCGGTCGGCATCATCGACGCCGCCTTGGTGTGCAAAGGTGAACGCAAGCACCGCGCCATCAGCGGTGAATCCGGTGACCGCACCACCCCGCACGTCGACGCCTTTTCCAAGCGTGGCAGAAGGAATGTCGACCACGACCAGGCCGTCGAAACCCTCTCCATCGCCAAAGACATGGGGCGTTCCCGCGGGGCGACCCCGCACGATGAGCTTCCCCGACGTCGTGAGGACCGCCTCTGGTCCGCCATAGACGGGACCGAAGATTGCGATCCCGCTGGACGCGATCTCGCGAGCGCCTGTTGCGCCGGGCGCGCCGCCCAGCCACACCTGGCCCCAGCCCAGGTCCAGACGCTGCGAGATGACCGGAGTCGGCGTAGCGAAGGAAATAACGTAGGCGCCGCGACCGGTATCGTCCCAGCCAAGCACCGCCGCGGAGTTCCCGAAGGTGTAGAGCGCCTCGGCCCACAGCGTCACCTCAGTCTCCGCGATTCGCGCACGGTTGCCGGTCTGGACCAGATTGACCAGCCGGCCATCGGCGAGCCGGCCGACATCCACCACATTCTCCGCCACCGTCACGCGCCCCAGTACACCGAGGGTCGCCGCATCGCTGACCACGACTTCTTCCCCGCCGGCAGCCACGATGCCCGCCCCGTGCGGAAATCCGCGCAGTGCACCGCCGGCCACCGACACCGTGCCGCGTAACGTGAGTGCGTCTGCATCGCGCGCAACTACCGCCAGGCCGTCCCACGACGGTATCAGGACGAGGCCGGGAAACACGCCGAAGGCCTTGCGCTCCCACAGCGCATCGGTGCTCGCGCCGCCCAGGTCCTCCCGATCGAGGAGCAACGGCATTGCCGGGTTCGATACGTCGAACAGCGACACGGCGGCAGACCAGGAGGCGGTGTCCACGCCAAGGGTTACGAGCCGGTCTCCGTCCACGACGATCTGTGTGGCAAAGCCGGGGACTTCGAGCTCGCCGGCGATCGTTGGGTGAACTGGATCGGATAGGTCGATCACCCACAGCGGATCGACCTGCAGGAAGGTCACGACGTAGGCACGGTCATCGGTGAACCGGGTGGCGAACAGTTGCTCGCCACGCGCAAGCTCGAGCGTCGCGAGTATGACCGGGGCATCGGGGTCAGCGATATTGATCGTGAACAGGCGGGACAAACCCCCGTCCACCCAGTCGTGAGTGACTACGCGCAGGACCCCGCCGCCGAAATTCAATTTCTGGTCATCCGCGATGTAACCGGGCAAATCGATCGAACCTCGGCGGGCCAGTGCACCGCCCGGGTCACCAATATCGACGAGCGTCACGCGCGTGCCTGCAGTGGAATCCGAACTCGGTACCGGACCGGTGATGAAGGCATACTCGTCCGAGGCCTGAGCAAACTCCGCGCCACCCTCGAGTGCGAGGTTGCCGGCCGGTTCGAACGGCGCCAATGCGATCCGGAATGACTGCACACTGGCATCGGTAATGGCGTAGAGCACGTCGCCGACGATGCGGCTCGTCCGCAAGTTGCCGGTGATGGTCTCGGTGCGGGAAACGGCCGGGGCGGCCGGGTTCGCGACGGTCAGCTCGATCAATTGCGTAC
>JANPCY010000465.1:0-16844 GCA_031431175.1 Steroidobacteraceae bacterium
AGGTTCCGTCGAACTCGACGGCCGTGTTCTTGCCGACTGGACGGGTCGCGAGCGCGCGCGCCGGCTTGCGTTGCTGCCGCAGACTGCCGAGGATCCATTTCCGTCCACGGTATTCGACACGGCGCTGATCGGGCGACACCCGCACCTGCCATTCTGGCAATGGGAGGGCGCCGAGGACCTCGCGCGCGCGCAAGCGGCGCTCGCCGCGGTCGGACTCGCCGAACTAGCGGCACGCGACGTCGCTTCGCTGTCGGGAGGCGAGCGCCGGCGGCTCGAGATCGCGACGCTGCTGGCGCAGGACGCTGCTGTGTGTCTGCTCGACGAGCCGACCAATCACCTGGATCCTCAGCATCGCAATGAAGTGCTGGAACTATTCCGCAGGCGCGCGGATGCGGGCGGTCTTGTCATCGCGGCCCTGCACGATGCCACGCTCGCGGCACGTCACGCCGATCGCGTACTGCTGCTCTTTGGCGAAGGGCGCTGGCAGTTTGGCAACACCGGCTCGACGCTGAATGCGGCGAGCCTTTCCGAGCTTTATCGGGTGCCCATCGAGGAACTGGGTTCGCGCGGCAGGCGCGTGTTCGTCAGCGCCTGAGTTCTTCGAGGATCGGCTCGTGCAGCAAGCCATTGCTCGCGAGGACGCTGGTCGAGGTGAGCGAGATCGCCGCGCCTTCGAGGTCCGTCACCCGGCCGCCCGCCTCCTCGACGATGACCGTGAGCGCGGCGATGTCGAGGATGTGGACATTCGACTCGAGCACGGCCTCGATCTTGCCGGCCGCCAGCAAGTGGTAGTGAAGGAAATCGCCGAAGCCGCGGATCCGGTCCAGACGCGTGACGATGCGCCCGAGTGCCGCCCAGCGCGGCCCGCCCGCGAGCGCCTTCAGGTTGCCGGTCGAGATGGTCGCCTCCTCGAAGCAGCCGATCCGGCTGACCGTGAGTCGTACGCCATCGAGCCAGGCGCCCTCGCCGCGCTCGGCCCAGGCGAGCTCGCCATAGACCGGTGCTGCGGACACGCCGAGCTCCAGGTGCCCGCGCTGCATCAGCGCGATCTGCGTCGAGAACATCGGGTATTCACGAATGAAGGACTTGGTCCCGTCGATCGGATCGACGAGCCACAGGCAGTCGGCGTCCATGCGCTCCGCGGCGGATTCCTCGCCGTAGAAGCCGTCATCTGGAAATCGCCCCTGCAGCACATCGCGGATCGCGGCTTCGGCCGCAACGTCGGCCTCGGTCACCGGTGAGCGATCGGCCTTGAGGCGAACCTTGATGTTGCGCCGATACGAAGTCCGGATGATTTCTGCCGCCGCCGCGGCCGCACTGAGCGCTGCATCCAGTCGCGCCGAATTCGCCATGCCGCAACACTGCGTTCTGGATCGGATGCCGTCAACGGTCGCTTGACCGCGGCGGCCGCGCTGCCTACATTGGCCCCGATGACAGGTGTCCCGGGTCTGATCCCGGGCTAATCGGGAAGCCGGTGCGCGAGTCGCTCGCAATACCGGCACTGCCCCCGCAACGGTAAACGGCGCAAGCCGCATCACGCAGGTTTCCCTGCAGCCACTGCCGGATCCTCCGGTGGGAAGGCGATGCGAACGGCCCCCAGGGCCCGCCGTGAGTCCGGAAACCGGCCTGTCAGCTGGCGCCAGTCGCGGTGGGCGACATGGGGTGCGGGCTGACAGCCCCTCCTCCCATGTGCTCTCCACGACCCGCGATTTTCGATCGCTCGGGAGGAGCATGCATGTACTCGTTACCCTTGATAGAACCCGTCTTTGTCACGGCCACCCGCACCGAAAGTCCCGTGGACAAGGTGCTCGCGAGCGTCGACATCATCAGCGGCGCGGAAATGCGCCGCCAGCCGGCCGCGGATCTCGGCGAACTGCTGCGCATGCACGCCGGTGTCGAGGTGGCGCGTCTCGGTGGCCCGGGACAGCAAACCTCGCTGTTCCTGCGCGGCACCGAATCCAATCACGTGCTGGTGCTGGTGGACGGCGTGCGCATCAATCCCGGTACCATCGGCAGCGCCGCGATCCAGAACATCGCGCCCGAGCTCGTCGAGCGCGTCGAAATCGTCAAGGGCCCGCGCTCGACGCTCTATGGATCGGACGCGATAGGCGGCGTGATCAATGTCATCACCCGCCGCAGCGCCGCGAGTGGCGCCAGTGTCCAGGCGGGCATCGGGAGCTACAACAGCAAGAGCGCCAGCCTCAACGCCGGCGTCGGCGGGGCCCGCGGCGATGCGTCGCTCGGATTGTCCTGGGTCAACAGCGCTGGTTTTCCCACTCGCAGTGGGGATTCGACCGATCGCGGCTATGAAAACCTCTCTCTGACGGCGGCGGCGCGCACGGATCTGTCCGGTGTCGAACTCGGCTTGCACGCCTGGCACGCCGAGGGCACTTCGGAATATTCGGACGACTTTGTGACACCCGTGGACCAGGATTTTCAGAACTCGGCATTCGCGCTGACCACGGGATTCGCGCCCGCGGAATCCTGGCGCTCCAGTTTCACGGTCGCGCGGGTGCTGGACGAGCTCCTACAGAACCAGTCGACAGAATTCCAGCCGCACGATTTCCTGCGCACCCGCCGCTGGCAACTCGACTGGCAGAACAACATCACAGCGTCGGAGCATCACGCTTTGACCGCCGGCGTGATCTGGCAGGACGAGGACGCCGATGCGGAATCCTTCGGCCTGCCCTATGCGGCGGATACCATGACGGGTCAGTTCTACCTGCAGGACCAGATGTCACTCGGGAGGATGCAGGTCCTGCTAGCGGCTGCCTACACCGATCACGAGACATTTGGCGGCCATGGGACCTGGAATGCCGAATTCGGCTTCGCGATGGGCGATGCGACGATGCTGACAGTGGCGGCCGGGCGCGCCTTCCGCGCCCCGGATGCTACGGATCTCTACGGCTATGGCGGCAATGCGGCGCTCGAACCGGAGCGCTCGCAGAGCTACGAAGCGAGCCTGCGCCACGACATGGCCGGCGGTCACCGCTTCTCGGTGACGTTATTCCGCACCGAGATCGATGACCTGATCGAGTTTGTTTTCACCGATTCCGGACCCTTCGGCGGGGAGAACCGCAATGTCGAGCGGGCGCGTATCGACGGCCTCGAGGCGAGCTGGCGTTACGGCGGCGAGCGCTGGGGCGCGCGCGCCACCGCGACCCTGCAGGATCCGCGCGACCTGGTGACGGACGAGAGACTGCTGCGCCGCGCCGAGGAGAATTTTACCCTGGGCGTTTCACGCCGCAGCGGCGCCCACGAGATCGCCGTGGACCTGCTGTATGCGGGGGACCGCAAGGATTTCGGGGATTTCGGATCCCCGCCGGTGACGATGCCCGCCTACTGGCTCGCAAACCTCTCAGCGAGCGTCGCCGTCAATGAGCGCTGGACATTGCTCGCGCGAATGGAGAATCTGCTGGACGAGGACTACGAGCTCGCGCGCGGCTACAACACGATGGGCCGCAGCCTGTTCGTCGCCGTGCGGCACGAGTTCCGGTGAGGAGATCCCGTGGGCAACCGGCTGTCGAAGATTTATACGCGCACCGGCGATGACGGCACGACGGGTCTCGGCGACGGCAGCCGCGTGCCCAAGGACGATCCGCGGGTCGAGGCCTATGGCAGCGTGGATGAATGCAATAGCGCCATCGGCGTCGTGCTCTCGGTTGAGAGCCTGCCGGCAGATGTGCGTGACGTCCTGATGGGCGTACAGCATGAACTCTTCGACCTGGGCGGTGAACTCTGCATCCCGGGCCATCACGCGATCCAGGCGAGCCAGGTGTCACGCCTCGAGCAGGCGCTGGATGCCTTCAACGAGCAGCTGCCGCCACTAAAGGAATTCATCCTGCCGGGTGGCGGCGCGGCGGCCGCTGCCTGCCACCTCGCGCGCACGATCTGCCGGCGCGCCGAACGGCGCTGCTGGACGCTCGCACGCACGCAGACCGTCGCCATGGAACCGTTGCAATACCTGAATCGCCTGTCGGATCTGCTGTTCGTGATTGCGCGCGTGCTGGCACGTCAGGAATCCGGCAGCGAGGTGCTCTGGAAGCACGAGCGGCGTTGATCGCCGCGCGATGTCATTGGGCCGGCGTCAGCCCGGCGCGTTTGCGCGCATCGTCGAGTTCCGAGCAGACTGTGGCGGCGCCCTGGCTGATGCGCGGACTCGGTCGCGCCAGCAGATCCGCCGGCGCGTGGTAGACGCTTCCTGTTGCAACCGCCGCGAGTCCGTCAAAGCGCGCCCAGAACCTGACCGGATCGCCGTCTCCGATCGACAAGATCATCTGCGGCGCGCGCACCAGCACCGATTCGAGATCCACCGGCAATGCGAGCGCCGTCGATTCCGCGAACAGATTGCTGCCGCCACACAGCTCGATAATTTCGGTGATCAGGTGGGGGCCGCCCACCGTGAATAGCGGCGCGTCATCGATCTGCACGAACACCCGAAGTCCCGGCCGATCGCGGTATTCAGCCCGCAGACCAGCGATTTCTGCGCGAAATTCCGCCGCCGCCGCTGCGGCCACTTTTTCGGTACCAGCGAGGGCACCCAGCGTCTCCAGTCCAGCAGCGATGTCATCGAGCCGGAGCGTCGGAATGCCAAGCACGCGGATGCCGAGTCCCTCAAGCCGCGTTCGCACTTCTGGCGGCGTGCCGGACTCCCAGATCACGGCGACGGTCGGTGCGAGCGCCACAATGCGCTCGTAGTCAAGCCGAAAGGCGTCGCCGATTCGAGGCAAGGACTTCGCGGCCTCGGGAAAGTCGCTGTATTCACTGACGGCGACAAGTTGCTCGGCCGCGCCCGCGGCGAACAGGAGTTCCGTGAGATTCGGCGCGACGCTGATGATGCGTTCGCCCTGTTGTGGCGGCGCCTCCTCCGTGCAGGCCGCGAGATGGGCGGCCAGCACGACCGCAAGCAGCGTCAGGCGACTCATGCGCCGATAGACTGGAACGCGATGACGGTGGGCCAGACCAGGAGCACGCGTCGGATCACGGTCATGACATGAGCTCACGCGCCAGTCGCCCGCCGGCGGCTGCGACCCAGCGTTCCAGGCGGCGCCAGTCGAAAGCGGGGCCGGGATCCGTCTTACGTCCCGGCGCGATGTCGCTGTGCCCAGCGATCGCTCCCGACGCCAATGTCGGGTAGGCCAGCTGCAGGGAAGTAATCAGCGCAGCCAGCACCGGATACTGACGCTCGTCATAGGGCTCGTCGTCAGTGCCTTCCAGCTCGATGCCGATGGAGAAATCGTTGCAGGCCTCCCGCCCGCACCAGTTCGAAGATCCAGCATGCCAGGCGCGCATGCTGAATGGGACGTACTGCGTCAGGGCGCCGTCGCGCGCGATCAACACGTGGGACGAGACCCGAAGGTCCTGGATGGTCGCGAAATAGGGGTCCGCCTCAGCAGGCAGCGAATTCGTGAACAAGCGGTCGATCCAGGGCCCGCCGTATTGGCCCGGTGGCAGGCTGACGCCGTGGATGACGATCAGTTCGGGTGCCGAACCTGACGGCCGGGGATCGCAATTCGGCGACGTCAGCCGCCGGACGTCCGACAGCCAGCCGAGCGGGGGACTGATGCTCATTGAATCGGCAGGTACCGATTCCGGGGTGCGCATCTCTACAGCTTACCGCGCTGGTACCATTTGTGGGTGCAGCCGATTAGCAGCCCCGCCCGCAACGCCGCCATCGCCGCCCGCGACCTCGCGGTCGTCTGGCACCCCTGTACGCAGATGAAGGATCACGAGCGCCTGCCGATGATCCCGATCGCGCGTGGCTCGGGGGTATGGCTATACGATTTCGACGGGCGCCGGTATCTCGACGGCATCAGTTCCTGGTGGGTCAACCTGTTCGGCCACGCGAATCCCCGCATCAACGCCGCCGTGCGCGAGCAGCTGGACCGACTCGAACACGTGATGCTGGCTGGCTTCACGCACCAACCGGTGCTGGAACTTTCAGAATGCCTGGTACGGTTGCTGCCTGCGGGGCTCACGCGCTGCTTCTACGCGGACAATGGATCCGCGGCGGTCGAGGTCGCGGTCAAGATGAGCTTTCACTACTGGCAGAATCGCGGCCAGCCGCGCAAGCGGCGTTTCATTACGCTCTCCAACAGCTATCACGGCGAGACGCTGGGCGCGCTCGCGGTCGGCGACGTCGAGCTTTACAAGAAGGTGTACCAGCCGCTGCTGATGGATGTCATCACCGTACCCTCCCCCGACTGTCACCTGCGTGAACCCGGCACCGACTGGGAGATGCACAGCCGGCAAATGTTCGCGGCGATGGAGCAGGCGCTTGCGGAGCACGCGGATGAAGTCGCAGCCGTCATCGTGGAACCGCTGGTGCAGTGCGCAGGCTCGATGCGCATGTATCACCCGGTCTATCTCTCGCTGCTGCGAGCGGCCTGCGACCGGCACGGCGTGCTGCTGATCGCGGATGAGATTGCGGTCGGCTTTGGGCGTAGCGGCACGATGTTCGCCTGCGAGCAGGCCGGTATCCGGCCCGATTTCATCTGTTTGTCCAAGGGCCTGACCGGCGGCTACCTGCCGCTGTCGGTGGTCGTGACCACCGAGGAGGTGTATCAGGCCTTCTATGATGACTACCTGCAGCTCAATGCCTTCCTGCATTCTCACAGCTACACGGGAAATCCGCTCGCCTGCGCGGCGGCGCTTGCAACGCTTGCGATCTTCGCCGAGGACGACGTGATCGTGCGCAATCGGAGGCTCGCCGGTCGCATGACGCAGGCCACTGCAGCGCTTGCTGACCACCCGCATGTCGCCGAGCTTCGGCAGACCGGCATGATCCTCGCAATCGAGACGGTGAAGGACAAGGCGAGCAACGAACGCTACGACTGGCGTGAACGGCGCGGCCTGCGAGCGTACGAATACGCGTTGTCGCAAGGTGCGCTGCTGCGCCCGATCGGTAATGTGATTTACCTGATGCCGCCCTACGTCATCGAGCCGGATCAGATCGACTGGCTGGCGGGCATTGCACTGGGCGCGGTGGACGCGGCATGCGCCTGATCCGCGTGTTCGTCGAATCAGCGCTTGTGCCCGGTGCGCGCGTTGACGCCGGCGGCACGGCGGCTACCCACATGACGCGGGTGCTGCGCCTGGTCGCCGGTGATCGGGTGACCGTTTTCAATGGCGACGGCAGTGACTACCCTGCGAGGATCACGGCGATCCGCGGTTCGCGGGTCGATATCGAGGTGCTGGAGCAACGGCAGGCACGGCCGGAGTCGCCGCTCGCGCTCAGGTTGGTACAGGGCATCGCGCGTGCCGAACGCATGGACCTGATCGTGCAGAAGGCGACTGAATTGGGTGTCGTCGCGATCCAGCCGGTCATGACGGCGCGCAGTGTCGTCCGGCTCGATGCCAAGACCACCGAACACAGGCTTGCGCATTGGCATGGCATCGTGATTGCCGCTTGCGAACAATGCGGTCGCGCGCGCTTGCCGGCCGTCGCCGCGCCGCTGCCGCTGTCGGAATGGCTCGCGCGACCCGCACTGGAATCCGTGCGCCGGCTGCAGCTCGCAGTCGATGCGCCGGAATCGCTCGGATCCGCCGCCGCAGGCGCCGGCAGTATCGAATTGCTGATCGGTCCGGA
This sequence comes from Steroidobacteraceae bacterium, assembly GCA_031431175.1. Taxonomy (GTDB): domain Bacteria; phylum Pseudomonadota; class Gammaproteobacteria; order Steroidobacterales; family Steroidobacteraceae; genus SCUD01. Next base: position 7,589 of record JANPCY010000465.1, read on the forward strand.
GGGTGGCCTCGACGAAAGTGAACAGAAATCGGCCGCGCGCGCCGGTTATCGCGGCTGTTCCATTGGCCCGCGGGTGTTGCGCACCGAAACCGCGGCGCTCGCGGCGCTCGCCGTGCTACAGGCCACCGCCGGGGACCTTGGTTGAACGAGACACATGAGCGCACTGCGCCCGCGGAACACGGCCTGCGCCTGCTGCTGGACCCCTATCTGTGCTTCGGACCCGGCGCGGAATCCATTGCGCCCACGCTCAGTGCAATCGCGGCGCGCTCCGCCGCACTCGGGCTTGCACTCTGCGTCGAGGCGCAAAGCTGGACTGAGGCGGCCACCGATCCGGACGTCCTGAGACGCGGCGTGGACCTGACGCGTTTCGAGCCCCTCACGCGTATTGCCGATCTGCAGTTGCCGAGCGCGCGCGACCTCACGGCGCGCTTCATGCCGGCGCGTAGCGAACTCGACAAGACCGATTTGTGGCTGCTGGGTGCCTTGCATGCACGCCGTGCCGAGCTGCTGGTCGCCGATGACGGACGCCTGCATCGGCTAGCCAAGCGCGCCGGCCTCGGCGCCAGGGTCGTCACGCCCTGGGACACGCTTGCCTGGCTCGATTCGCTCGCGGGCCGGCCACGCGAGCTCATCGTCACCGAGGCCGGGTTGCCCGCAGCACTCGCCGACCCGGCGCTCGCACGCATGCTGGCGGAGGATTGCGAGCCATTCGATCCCTTTCTCGCGTCGCGTCTCGAGGCCGCAGGCAGCCGCATGCTGGTCGCGAGCGAAGCCGGCGCCACGGTCGCGATCGGCTTGCTGGTGCCTGAGGCTGGCGCCCTGACATTGGCGGCACTCGCAAGCGCCGATGCGGCGCGCGGTCACCGCGCCCTGGAACCGATCGTCGGCGAGGCACTCACGACCGCAAGGCGGCTACGCATCGCCCTGACAGCGCTCTTGCCGCCACACCAGGATCACGCATTGCTGTTGCTCGATCTGCTTGGATTCGAGCGCCGCGGTCGCGACCGGCACGGGCGCGAGATTTTCTGCCATGCGCTCGACGATGCTGCGGCACGTCCGGCGGCGCAGGAGCAGGCCTGGCTGCTGCCGCTCGATGCTGCGATCCAGGACAACCTGGCGCCGGAGCTTGCAGGAGCCATGCAGACCGAGTTGTTCGGCGCAGACCTGGCCGCGCAAACGCCTGGCAGCCAGGTCCGCAAGCAGTTGCTACGCACCAGCTCGGCTCAAGAGCCCTCCGACGGCGACCTTTTGCTGCTCTTCCACCAACGCACAGCCGGCCGGATCCGTTCGACCTCGATCACGGCGGCAGCGCGGGTCACGCGCGTGCAGCATGCTCGGGATCTTCCGGAACTACTGGCCTTGACCGCCGGACGTGACGGCGCGTCGATGACCCGCCAGCGCGAGATGCTGGACGCGGGAACCGTGTCGGTAATGGACCTGCACTGGCTCGGCCGGCTGGCGCGGCCACTCGCCCTGTCGGCACTGATCGAAAGGGGCATCATCGTCTCGACACCGTCGGTCGCACTCCGCCTCGAACCCGTTGCGCTGCACCGCCTTGCGCCGGAGCTTGCGCTCGCCTAGCGCGCCGCGGATGGACTCCCTCAGGCGACGGTGACGGTCGTCTCGTCGGCGATCATCTCCTCAAGTCGCTCGAGGTCGGGGATCAGCGGCAGTTCGTTGACCATGCGGACCTGGCACAACACGGGTGCGCGCTCGGGGAAGATACGCGACGATTCCGGAGTCACCACGGTCGGGCTCACGCGCACGAGTTGCGGAAAGCCCTGGGTCACGATGCCGAAATGGCCGGCCGGCAGTTTCCGGCCGAGACAGGTGAAGATCACGATGCGCGTGCGGCCGCCGATCACCGGAATGCGCTTGCCGCAGGCCCCTTCGAAGGACACGACCGGAATTCCGCGGCCATTCCAGGCTGCGATACCGAGATACCAGGGTGGTGCGCCGGGCATTTCCTGCAAGGGCTGGAATCCGGTGACTTCGGTGACGCAGGCGCGTGGCACCAGCAGTCGCTCATCGAGAAGCGGCACCAGCAGCCCGTAAAGTTCCTGTTCGGCGCTCAATGCGGCCGCCGCCGGACCAGCGGCTCAATCGCCTGCAGCAGCTGGCCCTCCTGATAGGGCTTGCCCAGGTACTCGTTGACGCCGAGCTCGATCGCGCGCGCGCGGTGTTTCTCGCCAACGCGCGAGGTGATCATCACGATCGGTATGTCCTTCAGCCGCGGGTCATTGCGCACGTGCGAGGCGACCTCGTAACCATCCATGCGCGGCATTTCGATGTCGAGCAGGATCACGTCCGGAATCTCTTCCTGCAGCACTGACACGGCCTCGAGGCCGTCCTTTGCGGTGACGACCCGCATGCCATTGCGCTCCAGCAGACGCTGCGTCACACGGCGCACTGTGATCGAATCGTCCACAACCAGCGCGAACACGCGCCGGTCGGTCTGAGTTGCGAGTCGCGGGTCGGGTTCCGGCCGCTGGCGCCATTCGGAACGCACCAGCGCGCCGACATCGAGGATCACGCAGATGCGCCCATCGCCCAGGATTGTCGCGCCCGAAATGCCGCGGATGCCCGAGATCTGCGGTCCCACGGACTTCACTACGATCTCGCGGCTGCCGATCAACTCATCGATCACGATCGCAGTCGAATGCTCGCCCGCACGCACCAGGATTACGGGGACGGCGCTGTCCAGGTCCGGCATCACCGACGGCGTGCCGCCGACGAACACGGCCAGGTGCTGGAAGCGGTACTTCTGGCCACGGTAGTCAAAACCTGCGACGTCCTCCGCCAGATGGCGCCGCACTTCCGAGCGCGGCAAGCGCACCACGCCCTCAACGGTCGGCAGCGGCAATGCAAAGAGTTCCTCGCCGACACGCACCACGAGCGCCTGGCTGATCGCGAGGGTGAATGGCAGGCGCACCGTGAATCGCGTGCCCTTGCCGGCGTCGGTTTCCGTGTAGAGCGAGCCGCCCAGTTTCTTGATCTCGGTCGCCACGACATCCATGCCGACACCGCGGCCGGCGGACTGCGTGACCTTGCCGGCCGTGGAGAAGCCCGGCTCGAGAATCAGTTGCAGCGCCTGCTCGTCGGACAATTCCTGTTTTGGGGTCATCAGGCCGAGCGCAACGGCGCGGTCGCGAACCGCCTTGAGATTGACGCCATTGCCATCGTCGGCGACCGTAATCACGACCTCGGAACCCTCGCGCCGCAGCGTCATCTCGATCAGCCCGGTCTCGACCTTGCCGGCCGCCACGCGTTCTGCCGGGAGCTCGATACCGTGCACGATGGCATTGCGCAGCATGTGTTCGAACGGCGGCAGCATGCGTTCAAGCACCTGCCGGTCGAGTTCGCCGGCCGCACCGCCAACCTGCAATTCAGCCTTCTTGCCCATCTCGGTCGCGGCCTGGCGCACGATGCGTGTGAGACGCTGCACATGGCGATGGAATGGCACCATGCGCGTGCGCATCAAGCCGCCCTGCAGCTCGGAAACGATGCGGCCCTGCTGGGTCAGCAGGTTCTGCGCCTCGCGCATCTGGGTCGCGAGCAGGCTCTGAACGCTTGCGACGTCGGAACTGGTCTCGGCCAGCGCGCGCGAGTATTGCTGGATCGACGAGTACTGGTCGAGTTCCAGCGGATCGAAATCGTCGCGGCGCAAGCCCTGATTAACGTGCCGGTGCAGGATCTGGGCCTCGGTTTCTATTTCGAGCTTGCGCAACTGGTCTTTCAGGCGCTGCACGACGCGGCCGAGCTCGGCCAGGTTGAAATCCACGGAAGAAAGTTGCTGCTCCAGTCGCGCGCGGAAAATGCTGACTTCACCAGCCGCATTCAGCATGTTGTCGAGAAGTTCGGCGTCGACACGCGCGATTTCGCCGCGATCTGCGGTCGCATCGCGGGTCGGTGGTCCGGCGACCGCCGATGGTGGTACGGCAACGGGGTCCGCCTCGGCTGCCGCGGCCAACGCCTCCGTCTCGGGTTCGGGTTCGGCCTCACTGTCCGGTTCCGGCTCGAGCGCGACCGGCGGCGCGACTGGCGCTGCCGGCCTGACGGACGGCGCCGCAATTGCAGGCGGGGCGGCGCCGGTCGGCGCAGTGCCGGAGGCAGGCGTGGGCTGCTGCAACTCGGCGGGCATTACGGGCTCGGCAGGCCGCGCGCGCCCGACCATGCGTATTCGCGTGATGAGGTCGCGCGCAGCTTCGACCGGGCGACCGGCGCCGACGTAATCGCGCATGCGATTCAGCTCGTCGAGACTCGATTGCAGCACTTCGAGACTGCGCTCGTCGAGATTCGTCGCGTCGTCGCTGACATGCATCAAGAGCCACTCAACCTCATGACTCAAGTCGCCCATGGCGCTGATGCCGGCCATGCGCGCTCCGCCTTTCAACGTGTGCAATGCGCGTTGCAATTCGACCATGCGCTCGCGGCCGCCGCGTTCGGCCCGCATTGCGCCTAGCGCTCCGTCCGCGGCTTCGAGGAGCTCGGTAGCCTCCTCGCTGAAGATCGCGGCGATTTCGGGATCGTAATCCTCCGTGCGTGCCGGCGTCACCGCCTCCGGGGTGGCTGCGCCTGATTGCAGATAGGGCGGCGCACCGATGCTGCCAGTGTCGCCTGCGCGCTTTGCCAAGAGTCCGTGGACGTCACGCTCCGGCACCATGGCATCGGCGACGACGCCCGGCACCAGCGCTTCGAGCGACAACGGCGGCGGCGCTGCGGGCGGCGGCTCGACAATCACCGGCAGCGTTTCCTCGGACGCCTCTACATCGCTCTCGGGTGCCACCGCCGACTGCGGCGGCGCTTCGGCAAGGCGGCGCTCAAGCGCCGCATCCTGTTCCTCGATACGAGTCACGAGGCGGTCCAGATTCGTGAAACGCCCAGTGGATTCGTGCACCGCCGTCAGGATGTCCTCGAAACCCACGACGCAATCCGCGAGTACCGCAAGCCCGGCCTCGTCGAAACAGCTGTCGTGATCGAACATGCGCCGTAACCAGCGATGCAGGGGTTCCGCGAGCCGGATGCTGTGACGGACATCCGCGGTACGCGAGGCGCCGCGCAACGTGTGGCAGGCGCGGTAGAGATCCTCGCTCACGACATGCGTGCCGGGCGTGAGCCAGGCGTGGCGCAGATAGGCGCGAATCACCTCGAGGTGACTCTGCACTTCCTTCTGATAGATTTCCTGCAGCGAGGAATCGCCACCTTCCGCATAGGCCGCCGGTCGTCCCTGCCAGGCCTCCTCGGCTGGCGTTTCCGGTGCCGGCGACGGAGGCACCAGTTCGACCTGCGGCGGCACAGTTGCCGGAGCAGCCGGTACTGACACATCGGCCGGTGGCACCGTGGCAAGGCGCTGCGTCATCGTTTCCAGGTCGAGTCTCGCGATGACCTGGGTCGGCTCATCGACCGGCGTCGACAGCTCCGCCGCGCGTGCCGCGCGACCGGAATAAGTCTGGCCGCCGGCATGCGCATCCGCACGCGCGATGATCGCCGCGACGCCTTGCACGGGCTCGGACCGGCCTTCGAACTCGGCGACCAGCGCGGGCAGCATGGCGATGGCATCGCGCAGAGTCTCCAGCATCAAGGCCGAGCGCTCGCGGGTGCCGTCGATGATGCGATTCAGCAGATTCTCGACGGACCAGGCGAAATCGCCGATGCGCGCGGCGCCGACCATGCGGCCGCTGCCTTTCAGCGTGTGGAATGCGCGGCGCACACGGGCCAGCGATTCGCGGTCCGATGGATTCTCTCCCCACAAGGGAAACAGGCGGCCGATCGTCGCGATCTCTTCGCCGGCCTCCTCGATGAAGAGCGCAACCAGTTCCGGATCGGTCGCCGGCCGCGCAGCGGGTGCAACAGGTAGCGCAGCCGCCGTCGTAAGCACGGGTGGCAACACGGGCGCGCCGCCAGCAAGAGTCTGGTCGAGCGCCGACAGGCAGTGCTCCGCGTTCTCCAGCATGTACCAGGGATCACCGCGCCCCGCCTGCAGCGTCTCCATGTAGTACTCGATGCCGACGATCGCATCCGCCAGCCGGTCGATGAATTCCTCGCTGCGCCGTCCGCTGCCCGGGCCCAGGATGGCCGCCACGTGCGCGCCGACGCGCCGCATGACTTCCATCGCGCGATTGCGGCCGAGCAGCAAGAGGCCCGCGGTGATGCCGCGCGCAAGCGCGGGTGCAGCGTCGGCGCTGACCGGGTCGGCGATGGGATCGAGTGACTGGCCCACCAGTTCCTTGATGCGCGCGAGATTCACGATGCACTCTCGCAGCACGGCTTCGGTGACCTGGCGGAAATCGGGATCCGTCTCGGCCCCTGGGGCCGGCGCGCCGGGTGGCATGATCAAGCGCACCAGCGCGTCGTCAAGGCCATCCTCAATGCCGATCAATGTGGCGGCGATCTCGATCAGCGCGTCCTGTTCAGCGGGCGCGCGGCGGCCGATGATTTCAGCCAGGCGCGCAAGTTCGCCCTGCACCAGCTCGCGCATCGAGCCCAGGCCGAGCACCGCGAGCGTGTCGCCGATTTTCTTCAACAGCTCGACCTGCGGCGCAAGCTCCTCGGGCGGACCGCCCTTGCGTGTGTAGAGATCGAGCGCATCCTTGACGCGGCCAAGGTCTTCCTTGATCGCAGCCGCGACCGTGCGCATCAATCGCACTGAGGGCGCCGAAAGCGATTCCCGCTCCTGCTCGACGGATTCGTCGACCGGCAGCAACTCATTCAGGCGGAATGAACTGCGCACTGCATCGATGCGTTCGCCGCGGGTTTCGGCGCGCGCGACATAAAACAACAGGTTATTGAGAAGCTCGATCGGCGGGTGTTCGGCGTAGGCAGGCTCGCCGAGTTCATAGAGGCGCCTCAGCTCACGGTCGGCCTGGCCGAGCAGGCGCTTGACCGTCACGTTCGCCTGCAGGCCACCGGCGCGCAGCGCATCGAGCAATGCGCCTGCCACCCACCACAGCTGGAAGACCGCAACGGTGGTCGCGGCCGCCTCAAGGCGCATGGCGGCTTCAGACAGGGCATCGAGTCCGGCCTCCGGATCCTCGCCCCGGATCAGCGCGAGCAGGCCGGCCTGAAATTTCGGCCGCAGGCGGCGCGCACATTGCGGCACGGTCAGCTGCGGCTCGCCGGCATCCTGCCTGCGGCCCGCCGGTGCCTGCTCCGAACTCAGATTCAGCGAGAGCAGCGTCCCTTCCGAAAGCAGCGGCGCGCCGCGCACGGCGCGCAGATCATTGAGCAGCGGCAGCAGCACCAGCGCCAGGTCGCGGCCCCCGCCCAGCACGCGCTCGAGATAGGTGGGCAGCTGGACACACGAACGCATCAGCGCATCGAGCCCGTCGACGAGTTGCCGCGCGTCGGTGGTGTTCTCAGCGAGCCACCGCGCCGTGTGCTCCATCTCCTCCGCGAGCAGTGCAGCACCGTAGACTTCGACCACGCGCAGCACGCCGCGCGCGCCGTGCATGAGTCCCGCGGCTTGCGCAATCGGCGCCTTGTCGGCCGGGGTCTCGGCAGCAGCCTCGAGCGCGATACGAACCTCGTTCAGGGTCGTCGCGAGTTCACGCGCGACCAGATGCAAGGCCTGCTCGTTGACCGATGGGAAGTCGGCCACGCCCGATCAGCCTCCCACGCTCGCGATGCGCCTTGACTGTGCGTCGCCGGGCCCCGAGGCAGCCGGCGCCGCCGCGCGCCGGCCGGCCGCCGGAAGTTCCTGCGGCAGCCGGAAGCCGGCCGCCGATTTGCGAAGCTGCGCAGACAGCTCGGCGAGCCGGCCGATCGCATTCGACGTCGCACTTGTGTTGTCGGCGGTCTGTTGGCTGATCTCGCGCAGTACCTGCATGGTCCGCGAGATGTGCGCCGAGGTCGCGGCCTGCTGGCGCGCGCTCGCGGAGATGTTCTGCACCAGCTGGGCGATCTGGTTGGAGACGTCCTCGATTTCGCCGAGCGCGGCGCCCGCATTCTCTGCAAGCAACGCGCCGCCGACCACGTCGGTCGTCGTTCGCTCCATCGAGACCACAGCTTCGTTGGTATCGGTCTGGATCGTGCGGACCAGAACTTCGATCTGGCGGGTCGCGTGCCCGGCTCGCTCGGCGAGGCGTTGCACTTCGTCGGCGACCACCGCGAAGCCGCGACCCGATTCGCCGGCCATCGAGGCCTGGATCGACGCATTGAGCGCCAGGATGTTGGTCTGTTCAGCGATATCATTGATCAGCTCGACGATATTGCCGATCTCCTGCGAGCTCTCGCCCAGGCGCTTGATGCGCTTGGACGTGTCCTGGATGTTCTCGCGGATCGTGTTCATGCCGTCGATAGTGCGGCGCACCGCGTCGCCGCCCTTGTGCGCGACATCCACGGCATGCCGCGCGACGTCGGCAGAACGTTCGGCATTGCCGGACACCTCCTCAATGGAGGCCGCCATGGCGCCGACCGCGTCGGTCGCCGCAGCCACCTGGCGCGACTGCGCATCGCTCGCCTTGGCCAGGTGCCCGGCCGCCGCCTGCGTCTGTCGCGCTGCCGAGTCGAGTTGCATCGCCGTCTCGTTGATCGTCGCCACCAGTTCGCGGAGCGCCTCGATCGCGTAATTGATCGAGTCCGCGATCGCGCCCGTGATGTCGTCGGTCACGGTCGCCTGGACCGTCAGATCGCCATCGGCCAGGCTCGACATCTCATCAAGCAGGCGCAGGATCGCGTCCTGATTGCGCCGGTTGCGCTCCGCCTCCTGGTCGGCCACGCGGCGCCCACCGGCCGCCGCGATCCACGCGACCAGGGCGCCTGCCAGCATGAGCGCCGCCAGCAGCACCGCGATCAGCGCCGGGTATGGCCCGGCCAATGCTCCCGCGCCCGCATCGGCGGCTGCCTGCAGCTCCAGCGATTTCGACAGCTTGTCGGATGCTTTGGAGAGTTCGCCGCTGGCGCGCTGCGCCGTTGCAAGCCTTCCGGCGCGCTCCAGCACGCCTTGCAGCTGCTTCTCATAGCCCGCAAAGGCGTCGCGGGCGTCAGCCAGGCGCGTCGCGGCCTCGCCGGAGACCGCCGGCACGCCCGCGGTCTGGTCGAGGCCGGCCAGACCCGCGAGGAACTGTGCGAGCAGCGCCGTGTTCTCCGTGATGCGCCGCGCGACGGCGGCCGAGTCGCCCGAGGAATCGGCGAGTTGCTGCAGATCGTCGCCGGCACGCTGGGCGACCGATTCAAAGCGCGGCAACGCGCGTAGCGCCACTGCGCCGCCCCGCGCGGATACGGCATTGCCGGTAGCCGCGAGCACCCGCCCGAGGGC
>JANPCY010000466.1:0-3425 GCA_031431175.1 Steroidobacteraceae bacterium
CTGAATTGCGGTCGGTGCGCAGCAGGATCAAACGATCCGAACCGCTGGCGGCCTGCAGCGCCGCAGCCATCTTGCGCGAATGCATCGGGTTGACGCGCCCGTCGGTAGCGCCCGTCATCATCAGGATCGCCGGATAGGACGTGCCCGTCGTGACGTGATGATAGGGCGAATACGCGTAAAGGGCGCGGAACTGGTCCGGATCCTTCACCGTGCCGAACTCGGTGGTGTTGAATGATCCATTGGGATCGAGCTCGACGCGCACCATGTCGTAGATGCCGACCGCCGACACCACGGCACGCGCCAGGTTCGGGTGCTGCGTAACTATTGCGCCCATCAACAGGCCGCCGTTCGAGCCGCCCAGCAGCGCCAGCTCATCGTGCGATGTATAGCCGTGCGAAATCATGTATTCCGCCGCAGCATTGAAATCGTCGAACACGTTTTGCTTCTGCGTGAGGTTGCCCTGTTCGTGCCAGCGCTCGCCGTATTCGGCGCCGCCGCGGATATTGGCGACCGCGTAGATTCCGCCCGCCTCGATCCATAGCCGCCACTTGGCGCCCAGGAATTCCGGCGTCATGTTGACGCCGTAGCCACCATAGCCGTACAGCAGCACGGGATTACGCCCGTCGAGCCTGGCGCCCTTGCGCCGGATGATGTTGATGGGAATGCGCGTGCCGTCCTTCGAGACGGCGAATTCGCGCACCACTTCGCAATCGGCGAACGAGATCGGCGAGGCGACAGCGAGCCTGGTTTCCGTCGATACGCCGGTCTGCGCATTCCATTTCGCGTAATAACGCGGGCGCGTGTAGCTCGACACGGCATAGAAGACGTCGCCATTCGCGAGTGGTTCAACCTCATCGACGGCGGAGACGGGCGGAAGATCGATGCGGCCTGCGTGGCCACCGTCATGGTCGTACACGCGCACCTGGCTGGGACCGCCGACAATATCCCGCACGATCAGGCGGTCCGCGGTCAGCGCGAGTGCGTCCTGTTGACCATCCGAAACGATGGCGGTGTCGGCCTCCGGCACGATTACCCTGGCCGCCGCGAATCCGCCGGCATACGGCGCCGCGAGTTTCAGGATCTTTCCATTCGGCGCATCTTTGCGGCTGATGCCATACAGCGCGCCGTCCGGTCCCATGGTCATCGCGACGATGCGATCTTCGTATTTCCCAACCTGCGTAAATGCGCCGTCCGCATGCAGCACGAAATGCTGCCATTCACCGCCGTCGCCCAACTGCACCGAGGCGAGCACATCCTCGAGGCCATTGGTGTTGTCGAGGAAGATTTCACCGGTGCGCGGGATGCCGTCCCCGGTGCCGAGCACCAGGCGATCCTTCGCCGCGTCCGTGCCTAGCATGTGGAAATAAACCTGCTGGAGGAAGTGCCGGTCGGCCTCGGGCGCGTCCTCGCCGGGAAAGCGCGTGTACCAGAATCCTTTGCCGTCAGCGCTCCAGGCGACGCTGCCGCCGGCCGTGGGATATTGCACGCGCGGAATGGGCTGATCGATCTCCTTGGCCATCGCCACGTCATAGATATGCAGGGTGCCATCTTCGCTGCCGTTCATGGACAAGGACACGGCCACGCGCGAACCGTCGGGCGACGCCGCATACCAATCGATTGCGGTCAGCCCGCTGGCGTCGAGTACATTCGGGTCGAGTATTGACTTGCGGCTCTCGGGATCACCGGTCGCGTTCAGCGTCACCAGTATCGGCTGCTGGAATTTCGGATCGAAGTAGAGCGCGAACACGAGTTTGCCGCGCGCCTGCAGCGAGTCATACGCCGGCGATGTGGACGTGATGAGGCGCGTGAGCTCGGCCTTGACCGCGTCGCGGCCGGGCATCACGTCGAGATACGCCCGCGTGCGTACGTTCTGAGCGTCGCTCCACGCCTGCACCCTGGAATCGTCCCAGTTCTCGAGCCAGCGGTATGGATCGGCGACCTTCGTACCCTGCACGACATCGGTTGTATCGTCCTTTGGCGTAGCCGGCGCCGGCGGCACGGTTGCGGCGAATGCGCTCGCGGCAAGCAAAGCGAGACCTGCGGCGGTCAGCGGGCGAATGATCGGCTCCATCTCGAGACTCCTTGTCCTTGCCTGCACGCAACTTTGCGGGGAATCCCCAATCCCGGACACATTCATAGCATGTCCCGGAGCGCGGAGGCACTTGCTAGAATCTGGCAGACTTCATCGAATATCTCTCGACGACGCGCTTCCGGGCGAACCCAGGAACATCATGCCCGAGATCACCGGATTCGACGACCAACTGATGATTCTGGACGGCGGTCTGGCAACCGAGCTTGAGCGACGGGGTCACGATGTGTCTGGCCCGCTGTGGTCCGCAGAAGTGCTGCGGACCGCGCCTGAAGCCATTGAACAGCTGCACTACGACTATTTCGCAGCCGGAGCGCGCTGCGCGATCTCGGCAAGCTATCAGGTCAGCTTCGAAGGTTTTGCGGCGCGTGGACTCGGCGGCGACGAAATCAATACGCTGCTGCGCCGCTCCGTTGAGTTGGCCCAGTCTGCTCGCGCGCGCTATCGCAGCGATCATCCCGCGGACAGCGGCGAGCTGTATGTAGCCGCCTCGGTCGGGCCCTATGGCGCCATCACGCACGATGGCGCGGAATATCGCGGCGACTACGGACGCAGCAAAGAACAGCTCATTGCGTTTCACGCCCGGCGGTTTGGAGTCCTCGCCTCCTCGGGCGCGGATTTCCTGGCGTGCGAGACCATACCGGTACTGGACGAAGCGCTCGCGCTGGCCACGCTGCTTGCGCAATTTCCCGATGCGCTCGCCTGGATTAGTTTCACCTCGGCCGACGGCATGCATACTGCGCACGGCGAGCATTTGACAGATTGTGCTCGGCTGCTGGATCGAGTTCCCAATGTGATTGCGATCGGAGTGAACTGCGTGAAACCCGAAATCGTGGGCGAAGCCATTCGCGCGCTCAGGGCGGGTTCGAGCAAGCCCATTGTGGTGTACCCGAATTCGGGTGAGCAGTGGGATGGGCAGACGCACGGGTGGCGCGGTTCCAGGGATCGCACCAGCTTGGCTGCCCTTGCCCCGCATTGGGTCAGCGCGGGCGCGCGAATGATAGGCGGGTGTTGCCGGATCGGACCGCGGGAGATTGCCGCACTGACTCAAGCGAACCTGAGTAGACCCAAGTCGCTGATTCCCTGAGGCCCGGCCGTCGACGGAGACCGCCCAGGTTCGCCTGAGTTGGCTCAGGTCGGCTAAGCTAGCAAGGCCGCAGGCGGGTTGCGGCGATCAATCCGGGTTCAGGTCCAACAAGCATGGCTGATGTTTTCATTTCCTATGCCCGCAGCGACAAGGCGCGCGTCGCACCCCTGGTGGCCGCGATCGAGGTGAAGGGCTGGTCGGTCTGGTGGGACCCGGAAATCGCGGCCGGCCAACAGTTCGACGACCAGA
>JANPCY010000467.1:0-2888 GCA_031431175.1 Steroidobacteraceae bacterium
GCCGGTGAAGACAGCCGCTTCCCAACCGAGATAGCCCTCGCGCAGGCGCGCACCCAGCAATGCATACAATTCGCGCAAGGCCTCGGTCGCGCCGAAACGTACGCCGTAAGGCGGGTTGGCGGCGATCAGGCCGTGGGGAGCCGGTGCCTTCGGGAGTGCCGCAAGCTCGCAGCGATGAAATGAGAGCCGCTCGCCGAGCCCCGCACGCGCGGCGTTCGCCTCGGCGTCCCGCAGCACGATTGGATCGCGGTCGTAGCCGCAGATGCGTCCAGGATTGATGCGCTCCAATGCGCCGCGCGATACCGCGTCCGCACGCAACCTGGTCCACAAGGCTGCATCGTGCTGCCGCCAGCGCTCGAAGCCGAAGCGCTCCCGCGTGAGCCCCGGTGCGATATCGGCCGCGATCAGTGCGGCCTCGATTGGCAATGTGCCAGAGCCGCAAAGCGGATCGACGAAATGGCCGCCCGCCTCCGCGATTGCCGGCCAGCCGGAACGCAGCAGAATTGCGGCCGCCAGGTTCTCCTTGAGTGGTGCAGCGCCCTGCCCGCCCCGATAGCCGCGCCGATGCAGGCTATCGCCGGACAGGTCAATTGCGACCACGGCTGCGCCACGCCCGGCATGCATGTTGATGCGCAGTGCGGGCGCCGCGCGATCCACCGACGGGCGTCCCCCGGTCTTGTCGCGGAACTGGTCGACGATCGCATCCTTGACCCGCTGCGCGCCGAATTGAGAATTGTCGATGCCTGCCACGGTTCCCGAGAAATCGACAGCGAGCGTGTCCGTTTCGCCCATCTGCTGCGACCAGTCGATGCTGCGGACACCGTCGTACAGCTCGCTTTCATTCGCGACCGGGATTTCGGCGATCCGCCACAGCACGCGCATGCCGGTCCGCGACCAGAGGCAGGTGCCGTACGCCTGCTCGAGTGTCGCCATACCCTCGACGCCACCGAATGCTTCCCGCGCATCTGCGATCCCGAGCACGCGGAGTTCCTCGGCGAGCAGATCCGTTGTGCCGGTTGCAGCGGTCACGAAAAGCGGATTGGTACTCATGACCGGTCAATCTCGATCATTTGCATACCGCGGCCAGGCCGCTCCAGGGTTCGCAGCAGGATCCGGTAAATATCCGGATCGAATTTCTCGGGGCGCAGTTGGAACTCTGAAGGTTCAACGGCGCCCCGCACCGCCCCAAGGTAACGCCAACGATCGAAGACGTGGGTCTCCTCGGCGCCGCTCCAGTCACGCTCGCGGATGCCGATGGCCCCGGGGAAAGGCCAGTCGCGGCGCTTCAGGCGCGCGAATGCGAGGCGCGTGCGGAGGGCGTGCATCAGGGCGGGTTCTTTGCCGATGCAGGCGCCGCGGCAGCGCCCGAGCTGATGCGAGACACAGGAACCCTCGCCCGTTTCCAGTCCCAGTTGCTTCGCACACAGTTCCTGGTCGCGGACAATGCCGGCGAGCGCGCGTTCGGCATCGCCACGGCTGCGAAACATGCCATAGCTCTCGTCCGTGTCCAGGTCCGGATCGAGTTCAGAAATGTTCGCGCGCAATCGTTGTTCATCGTCGCGGAGCCGGATGGCCCAGAGCGTCGGAGCCGCCGGGAAGCGGCGATTCAGCAGCGGACGCCGCTCCTTGATCAGGCGCGCTTCGGTGATCAGCGCACCGAACTCGCCGGCGGTTGCGATCCATTCGATGCGCTGGACCAGACGCGAGAGCTCCATTGCCCTGCGTGAGTGCTGGCCCGCAGCGAAATGCGCCAGCACGCGTGACTGGATGTTTTTCGCCTTGCCGACGTAGAGGAGCGCGTCTCCCTCACCATGGAACAGGTAGACGCCGGGGCCTTCGGGCAGCTCATCGACAAGACCCGCGTCGAGCTGCGGCGGCAACCGCGGTGCCTGTAGCAATTTTTCGACGATCGCGTCGAGTTCGGCAGGCGGCCAGCGCTCGCGCGCGATTTGCAGCAACTCCGCCAGCACCTGTGCATCGCCGAGCGCGCGATGTCGCGCAGAGCACTGGATCGCGTAGCGCGCCATCACCGCATCGAGATTGTGGCCGCGCTCGCCCGGCGTGAGCGCGCGCGACAGGCGCACCGTGCAAAGCACGGGGGCACGGAAGCGACGGCCAAGCCGGCGAAATTCGCCGCGCAGGAAGCCGTAGTCGAAGCGCGCATTGTGGGCGACGAATAACCGCCCCTCGAGTCGCGCCAACAGCTCATCGCAAACTGCAGCGAATGGCGGCGCATCGGACACCATAGCCTCGGTGATGCCAGTGAACTGCTGGATGGCGTACGGAATGCGCACGCCCGGATTGACCAGCGTCGAGTACTCCTCAACGACCCGACCACCGGAAAGCAGCACGATCCCCGCTTCAATGACCCGATCGTGCAGTGCGTTGCCGCCGGTCGTCTCGAGGTCGACGCAGGCGACCTCGCCCGCCAGTGACGCGTCAATCGGCGGCACCGTCCATCGTCAGCAGCGGGCCGTAAAGATCGGGGCGACGATCGCGGAACACGCCCCAGGCATGCCGATAGCGGCGGATTTCCTCAAGATCGAAGGTCGAAGTCAGGACCTCTTCGCTGTGGTCATCGGCCTGCGCGACGACCTCGCCCGTGTGATCCGCGATGAATGAATGCCCATAGAAGCTCATTTCGATTTTTTCGCCGCGCTCCTTGCCGATGCGATTCGAGGCAACCAGCGGCATCACGTTAGCCGCTGCATGACCCTGCATGGTGCGTTGCCAGTGCCAGCGTGAATCGAGCGTGGGATCCTGCGGCTCGGAGCCGATCGCCGTCGGATACAGGAGGATCTCGGCACCCATCAGCGCCATCGCGCGCGCAGCTTCCGGAAACCACTGGTCCCAGCAGACCGCGACGCCCAGCGTGCCAAATCGCGTCG
>JANPCY010000468.1:0-1638 GCA_031431175.1 Steroidobacteraceae bacterium
GAAGTCGACCTGTCGACGCGCCTGACCCGGGGCATCCGGCTTAATCTGCCGCTCGTCTCCGCCGCGATGGACACCGTGACCGAGGCTCGCCTCGCCATCACGATTGCGCAGGAGGGTGGGATCGGCATCATCCACAAGAACATGTCCGCGGAGGACCAGGCCAGGGAAGTCGGCCGGGTCAAGAAGCACGAGAGCGGCGTGATCAAGGATCCGATCACGATTCGCCCGGACGCGACAATTCGCGATGTCATCGCACTGACGCGCGCAAAGGGCATTTCGGGCCTGCCGGTCACTGCGGACGGCAATATGGTCGTCGGCATCGTCACGCACCGTGACATCCGTTTCGAGGAACAGCTCGACCTGCCGGTCTCGAAAGTCATGACGCCACGAGAGCGGCTGGTAACAGTGCGCGAAAACACGCCACGCGAGGTAGTGCTGCTGCTGCTGCACCGCCATCGCATCGAGAAGATCCTGGTCGTGGACGAGGCGGGGCGGCTGCGCGGCATGATTACCGTGCGCGACATCCAGAAAGCGCGCGATTTTCCACGCGCCTGCAAGGATGAACACAGTCATCTGCGGGTCGGGGCGGCCGTCGGGACCTCGCCGGACACGCTCGACCGGGTTGCGCTGCTGGTCGAGGCCGGCGTGGACGTTGTCGTCGTCGACACCTCGCACGGGCATTCGCGCGGTGTGCTGGCGACGATTGCGAAAATCAAGCGGACTTACGCCAAGCTGCAGGTGGTGGGCGGCAATATCGTGACAGCGGATGCCGCACGCGCGCTCGTGGACGCCGGGGTTGACGGCGTCAAGGTGGGCATCGGTCCCGGCTCGATTTGCACGACCCGTGTAATCGCAGGCGTCGGCGTGCCGCAGATATCCGCTGTCGCCACGGTCGCCGAGGCGCTGGCCACGACCGACGTGCCCCTGATCTCGGACGGCGGCATCCGTTATTCCGGCGACGTCGCCAAGGCGATCGCCGCAGGCGCGCATTCGGTGATGATCGGCGGCCTGTTTGCCGGCACCGAGGAATCACCGGGCGAAGTCGAGCTGTACCAGGGCGCCTCATACAAGTCCTACCGCGGCATGGGTTCACTCGGCGCAATGTCACAGCGTCATGGCTCGAGTGACCGCTATTTCCAGGACACGACCGAGGAACTCGAAAAGCTCGTACCCGAAGGCGTCGAGGGCCGTGTGCCTTACAAGGGCAGCCTGGTAGCGATTCTGCATCAGCTGTCGGGCGGCGTGCGTGCTGCGATGGGCTATACCGGCAGCGGCAATATCGAGGAAATGCGCACGCGCCCGTCATTTGTGCGCATCACCGGTGCCGGTGTTCGTGAAAGCCACGTGCACGACGTGAGCATCACGAAGGAAGCGCCTAACTACCGGATCAGCTGATGGCGGCCAGGATCCAGTCGGCCCTCGCCGACATCCACGCGCACCGCATCCTGATCCTCGATTTCGGAGCGCAATACACGCAATTGATCGCGCGGCGCGTGCGCGAATTCGGCGTCTACTGCGAGATCGTGCCCTGGGATACGGGCGAGGCGGCTGTTGCCGGGTTCGGCGCCCGCGGCATCATTTTGTCGGGCGGACCCGAGTCCGTGACCGACGCGAGCCCGCCGCGCGCCCCCGAGAATG
>JANPCY010000469.1:0-2963 GCA_031431175.1 Steroidobacteraceae bacterium
TCAAGCCCCCGCAGTTCAAGCAGCACTGGCCACTCCAAGGTAGGCCTCGATGACGCGCGGATCGCTCTGCACCTCGGCGGGCGTCCCCTCGGCGATCCTCTCGCCGTAGTCCAGCACCAGCACCCGGTCGCTGACGTTCCTCAGCAGGCGCATGTCGTGCTCGATGAGCAGGATCGTGGTGCCATCTTTGCGGATGTCGTGCAGCAGCGTGCGCAGCGACAGCGTTTCCGAGGCGTTCATGCCGGCGGCCGGCTCATCCAGCGCCAGCAGTTTCGGCTCGGCGGCAAGCGCGCGCGCGATTTCCAGGCGCCGCTGGTCGCCGTAGGGCAGGTTGCCGGCGGCATCGTTGGCGCGGCTGCGGATGCCGACGTAATCGAGCAGCTGCAGCGCGCGCTTCTCCGTGTCGATGTCCTCTTCCCGGGTTTTCCGGTTGCGCAGGATCGCCCCCAGCACGCCGGCGCTGGTGCGCGCGTGGCGACCGATCATCACGTTCACCAGCGCAGACAGCCTGGCGAAGAGGCGGATGTTCTGGAACGTGCGCGAGACACCTGTCCTCGCGATCTGGTCCGGCTTCAGACCGGTTATATTTTTCCCATCCAGAACAAAAGATCCGCCGTCCGGCGCGTAGATGCCGGTCAGCAGGTTGAATAGCGTCGTCTTGCCCGCGCCGTTTGGACCGATAAGACCGTAGATCTCGCCCCGTGAGATGGAAAAGGAAACCGCGGAAAGCGCCTGCACGCCGCCAAAGCGCTTGCCGACATTCTTTGCTTCAAGAAGTGCGGGCATGGGTAAGTTCCCGCTTGCGGACCGCGGATGGGAGCAACCCTGCAGGCCGATACAGCATGACCAGCACCAGGGCCAATCCGAAGATCAGCATCCGGATCACCTCCGGCTCGACCAGCATTTTGCCGAAGAGTGCGCGTTGCACCGGTTCGACCGTCCAGCGAAGGATCTCCGGCACGAAGGCGAGCAGCACCGCGCCGAGGATCACCCCTGCGATGTTGCCCATGCCGCCCAGCACCACCATCGAGACCACCATCACCGATTCGACCAGGACGAAACTTTCCGGCGAGATGAAACCCTGGATCGCAGAGAACATACCGCCCGCGACGCCGCCGAAGCTTGCGCCCATGGCGAAGGCAAGCAGTTTCATGGCGGTGGTGTCGATGCCCATGGCGCGCGCCGCGACTTCATCCTCGCGGATCGCTTCCCAGGCGCGGCCGATGCGGGAATTCTGCAGGCGGACGTTGATCAGGATGATGACCAGCATCAGGGCAAGCAGCAGGTAGTAGTACTTCATCGGGCCGCTTACCGCCACGCCAAACACGCTGTCACTGCGGGAGAAATCGATCCCGCCCAAACGTACCGGATCAATGCCGGCGATGCCCTGCGGGCCGCGCGTGATATTCACCGGCTGCGACAGGTTGTTCAGAAAGATCCGGACGATTTCGCCAAAACCCAGCGTGACTATTGCGAGGTAGTCGCCACGCAGCTTTAGCGTGGGCGCGCCGAGCATCACGCCGAACAGCGCGGCCACCGCGGCGCCGATTGGCAAAATCGCCCAGATGGGAAGGTGCAAGCCGAAATGCGGGCTCGCCAGCAGCGCGTATACGTAGGCGCCAACAGCGTAGAACGCGATATAGCCAAGATCCAGCAGCCCGGCGAAGCCAACCACGATGTTCAAGCCCAGCGCGAGCAATACGTAGAGCAGCGCGAAGTTGGCAATGCGCACCCAGGCTGTGCCTGCCTGCGAAAGAGCAAAGGGAAGGAGCAGCAGGGTCAAGGCAATGAGCGCGACGCCGAACCAGACCCGCTTCGATTTCTTCAAGCCCGGTCTCCTACGCGCTCCCCGAGCAAACCGGAGGGCCGGAATACGAGCACCAGGATCAGGACCACGAAAGCGAAGACGTCCTGATAGTTGGAGCCGAACAGGACGAAATGCCCACCGTCGGCGCAGCTTGCCTCCGGTCCGAGTCCGTAGCGGCAAAGGTCCGTGAGATCGCCGATGTAGCCGGCCCCGAGCGCCTCGACCACGCCCAGCACGAGGCCGCCGACCATTGCGCCGGGGATATTGCCGATGCCGCCCAGCACCGCCGCCGCGAACGCCTTCAGACCGAGCACCGAACCCATGGTGTATTGCGCCACGCCGTAATAGGTCCCCACCATCACGCCCGCCACCGCGCCGAGTGCCGCACCGATGATGAAGGTCACGGCGATAACGCGATTTACATCCACCCCCATCAACCGCGCGACCTGCGGATTCTGCGCCGTGGCGCGCATCGCGGTTCCCAGCCGGGTGCGGTACACGAGCACCGCCAGTCCTGCCATCATCGTGACGCACAGTCCGACGATGGTCAGCTGCACACCCGTGATCGTGGCGCCGGCGAAGGAATACGTGGTGAGCGGGATGATCTGGGGAAAAGCCATCACATTGCGGCTCCAGACCAGCATCGCGAGGTGCTGCAGGATGATCGAAACTCCGATCGCGGTGATCAGGGGCGCGAGCCTCGGCGCGCTGCGCAAGGGCCGGTAGGCCATCCGCTCCATTGCGTAACCCACCAGCATGCAGACCGGGATCGCGCAGCCGGTGCCGATCAGCACCACCAGCAGCGGTGGCATGCCTGCCGCCGCGAGCGCATTGATGACGGTGAAGGCGACCATGGCGCCGATCATCACCACTTCGCCGTGCGCGAAGTTGATCAGCTGGATGATGCCGTAGACCATGGTGTAGCCCAGCGCCACGATGGCGTATACCGCCCCGAGCGTCAGACCGTTCACCAGTTGCTGAACGAATATGTCCACGGCGATCTCAGCCTAGCAAAAAAAACGGCACCCGAAGGTGCCGTTTTCTCCGCCTGCTGCTGCGGGGCTACTTTTTCGCTTCCGCCTTGGGTGCGTCTTTTGCCGGTTCCGCGACGGGAGCGGCGGCCGGCGCCGCTGCGGCTGCGGCCGGCGCGGGCGCC
>JANPCY010000470.1:0-2584 GCA_031431175.1 Steroidobacteraceae bacterium
AAGCTGGGCACGTGGTGACCGGCACCGTGTTGCGCGCTAGCGGCGATGACCGCTACATCGCCGGCGAAGCGCGCGGCGATACGCTGTTCCTGTCGCGCTTTGACGGCGGCAGCGCCTATCTCTATCTCGGCCGGCTGGGTCCCAACGGCACGCTGACCGGTGACATCCATTCAGGCGGCGGTTCGCACGAGACCTGGTCCGGCCGCCGCGATCCAGATGCGCGGCTCGAGGATCCGTCGCAGATGACGGCCCTCAAGCCCGGCGCAAGCAGCCTCGAGTTTACATTCCCGGACCTGGGCGGCAGCCCGATCACATTTCCGGGCGCGCAATTCGCCGGGAAAGTCGTGCTGATCACGATCGGCGGCAGCTGGTGCCCGAACTGCCATGACGAGGCGGTGTTCCTGCGTGAACTGCTCGCGAGCCGCCGCGCCCAGGGGCTCGAGGTGATCCAGCTGATGTTCGAGCACACACCGGATTTCGCCAGCGCCGCAGCAAGCGCCCGTGGATTCGCAGAGAAATTCTCGATCGACTATCCGGTGCTGATTGCCGGGACGACGAGCGATAACGACGTGCTGAAAAAGCTGCCGCAACTGCAGACCTTCAGTGCTTATCCGACGCTGTTCCTCATCGATCGCAAGGGAACAGTCCGCCGCACGCACGCCGGCTTCAGCGGCCCCGCGACCGGCGCCCATTATCAGGAACAGAATGCGGAACTGACCGACTTCGTCGATACGCTGCTGAAGGAGAGGGGGTAGCATGCCCTCCTTCGACGTCGTCTCGGAGATCGACTCGCACGAGCTCGCAAATGCCGTGGACCAGGCCAATCGCGAGGTGTCCCAGCGCTTCGACTTCAAGGACACGGGCGCCAATTACGAGCTTGGGGACCACCTGATCACGCTGCACGCGCAGGTCGACTTCCAGCTGAAGCAGATGCTCGATGTCCTGAGGTTGAAGCTCAGCAAGCGCGGAATCGATATTGCGTGCCTCGAGCCGGGCGAGCCGGAAATCGCGCTGAATGCGGCCAGCCAGCAACTCGTGCTGCGCCACGGCATCGACGCGGACAGCGGCCGCAAGCTCCAGCGGCTGATCAAGGATTCCAAGCTCAAGCTACAGGCCTCGATCCAGGGCGATCAGCTGCGCGTGACCGGCAAGCAGCGTGACGACCTGCAGGCTGGGATGGCCCTGATACGCAAGGCCGCCCTCGACCGGCCCCTGCAATTCAAGAATTTCCGTGACTGAACGCCCGATGCGCGCGGTGTTCCTGGATTTCGGCACGGTCAGCAATGGCGACCTCGATACCGCTCCGCTCGAGCGCGTGGTGCCCTGCCTCGTCGTCCATCAGCAAACATCGACCGCGCAGGTTGCAGAACGCGTCGCCGGCTTTACGGTCGTGTTCGCCAACAAGGCGATCGTCGATCGCGCGACGATCGCGGCCAATCCCCAGCTCCGGTTGATCGCGCTGACGGCGACCGGGGTCGACAATGTCGATATCGACGCTGCGCGCGAGTCAGGTATCGCGGTCTGCAATCTGCGCGACTACTGCACCCAGTCCGTCGTCCAGCATGTATTTGCGATGCTGCTCGCCCTGACGCATCGCCTGCGCGCTTACGATGCGTTGGTGCGCGCCGGTGGCTGGCAGCAGGCGGGACAGTTCTCGACCTTCCCTTTTGCGATCCGTGAACTGCAGGGCCGCGTGTTCGGCATCGTCGGGCATGGAACGCTCGGGCGCGCCGTCGGTTGCACGGCCGCGGCGTTTGGTATGCAGGTCGAGATTGCGAATCGCCCCGGTGGCCCGCGGTGCGATGGCCGCGTGGATCTCGACGAGCTGCTGCCGCGCGCCGATGTCCTGTCGCTGCATTGCCCGCTGACCGATGCGACACGCTGCCTGATCAGCGATGCGCGCCTTGCACGCATGAAACCCGACGCGGTGTTGATCAATTCGGCGCGTGGCGCGCTGGTGGACGCCGCGGCGCTTGCCGGAGCGCTCAAGGCAGGCCACCTCGGCGGCGCCGGTATCGACGTACTGGAGCACGAGCCGCCGCCGCCCGGCCATCCGTTGCTGGATCCTGATATCCCCAATCTGATCCTGACGCCGCACATCGCCTGGGCCGCGCGCGAAGCACGTCAGCGTTGCCTGGACGAGCTCGCGCGGAATGTCGTCGATTTTCTGGCAGGCCGCCGGCGCAACCGGGTCTGTTAGCGCGCTGGCCTCAGAACTCCAGCCGCACACCCAGATTGAACACGCGGCCCGCGAGCGGTGCCCACACGTCGGTAATTCTCTGGCCGCCGGCTCCGGGAGTCAGGCGCAGCAGCGGATCGTATCGAGTCTGACGAACATCGGTGAGATTGATGGCATTCAGGAATATGGCCGTCTCACCGAGCTTGATTTCGGCCAGCGCGTTCAACTCCACATAGGACGGACTCGAGGTGCGGTAAGGATTGTCGAGGAGGGTCTGCCGGCCGGTGTAGGAAATCTCGATTCCAATTCGACCCCGCTCCTCGTCCTCGAGCAACGCTGCGGTGCGTTCGTCGTCAGTCGTGACGGGTTGCGTTCGCCATTCCACCGCAGGCCCACCGCGCGCAG
>JANPCY010000471.1:0-2264 GCA_031431175.1 Steroidobacteraceae bacterium
CCTCCCTTGTTTCAATACCGGACTACCTTGCATAGACCGGGCTGACCATAGATTCTGTTACTGCGTCCACGTCGCCCAGATAGCGGCAACTGGCATGGTCCTACCTCAAACGCAGGCGCATCGGCAGTGCAGGAACAGCGCAAATCACGCCCCTGATTTGAACCTGCTGCGTGGTCCTGGCGCGGTTGTTGAACGTGTGCGGGATCGGCGCGTTCGAGCAATTGCGGCGCGTCGCCGATAAATTGGAACACCTGGCGAAGACTGAACTGACGGACGACGACGAAGGGGATGGACTGCTAGAATTCGACGGCCAGTAACGTCCGAAGAAATCCACGAGCAGCGCGACCAACGTGGGGGTAATTCTGGGGGTAACTGATCGCGGGAACTTTCGCAAAGACTCCGCTAATCAATCAGATAGCCCCATTGCACGGTGGCATCACGGCCCACCAATACTGCATCCACGTCGCGCCGCGGAATTGCGGCATCGGCGGCCGCCAGCGGGGAGACTTCATCTTTTGCGGCAACACCACCTGTGCAGGCGCCGGGTCGAAGGCACTTGACATAAAGCCCTGAGAATTAGGACAGGCTGCTTGGTGCTATGTCTGGCCGTGAATATTCCTTGACGGTTACCCGGGAACAGGCGCAGATTTCACTATCTTTAACCGACGGGCCTCCCACGCGAGACCTGCCACGACGCTCGATCGGGCGTCAGCACAGCAGATCTATCAACTCACCGACCTAGGCACGCTGGGGGGCACGCAGGCATCCCAAGAATCCCAAAGTTTCGTGCATCCATGTACAAAAGTCGACTAACTGCGTAACTCCGTTACTTCAAGTGAGGCGTGCTATGAAAACCCTGACCATTTGTTCGCCGGCACTGGCCGTGCTCGCGATCTTTCTGACGACGTCGAGCGCGCAGGCCGCGGTTTACCACTTCGAACTGCAAGGGCTCAATACCGCAGCGGACTTTTCTGGCAACGTGATCGCGATCACCGGCCAAGGCAACTTTGACACCACCCAAGATATCGTGAAGGCAAGAGGCAGCTATACGGTGTACGACTCCACCGGCGCCGTAACGTCCAAAGGCGCGTGGGTGGCCACGGACTTTGTGTCCTTCGTCCCCGGCGGCGGCGTGAACAACGGGTTTCAAACCGGTCTGCTGGGCCTCGACATCACGTTGCGTCCCAAAGGCGGAGCGCCCATCACAGGCGTTCCGATGAGCGTCTTCTGTGACCCAGACGAAGTCCCAGGGCCGACTGAGGCGGACAACGAGGACGGGACAACCGTCGGTGCCTTCACGGTAAATGCCCACGGGTTCACACTCTTCCAGCTCATTCTTCCGTGATCTGCGATTCAAGAGCGGGACGAAATCGGTGTCAGTTCATTTTTCGGCCTAACTAACGGTTGGGGAGCGGCGGGACGCGGTTTGTTCAAGGCATGGGACGACGCGACGTTCTACGGCTTGGTTCGGTTCGGATCGCATGGGGCCATCGAATGGGGATCCGACATTGATCTGTGCCCGGACGCGATGTACCTGCGCTTGACCGGCAAGTCAAGGATAGGAATTTCAAACGGCCTTACATGGACGCCTCCCGATTTGCCAGATAAAGTTTTCTGTGGTGGCGGTGCGGTGCGGTTGCAGTCTTACATCCGGCCTGTTGTGCAGATCTGACTCTGCTGGCCCCGATGAAATTCGCTGAGGGAAGCCTCATCTTTTCGAAGGACTCGAAGTCCTTGGCCGTTTCCAGGCTGATTCCCTTCACGGTCCGACCTATTGCGTCATCACAGATTGTTTACCCGCGCAACCTTTGGCGTTCACTCCTTCAGAAGTTGGAAATTCATTACGCTGCAGCGAGCGCTTTCGCGCCGCTGTAGTCCCGTTGAAACGTTCTACCGTGGGCCAGCAACGCCCAGATTATGCGCGCCATCTTGTTGGCGAGGGCCACCACCACAACGTTCGGGGCTCGGTGTGCCAGCAGCCCTTTTAACCATGGGTCCAGTTCCCGCCCCGGCTGGCGCTGCCAGTTCAACACCGTGCGCGCCCCATGAATCAGCAGCGTGCGCAAGTATCGATCGCCGCGCTTACTGATCCCCAAAAGCTCCACGCGCCCACCAGTGCCCGACTGACGCGGCACCAGCCCGAGGAAGGCGGCGAACTGGCGTCCCGAGCGGAATGTACGCGCATCGCCTATCGTGGCGATCGCCGCCGTTGCCGTGAGCAACCCGACACCCGGAATCGCCCCAATGCGCCGGCAGTCCTCGGC
>JANPCY010000472.1:0-1621 GCA_031431175.1 Steroidobacteraceae bacterium
CCGGTTCGGACCCGCCGGGGCCAGGCCGGTTCCCGGGCGGGTTCCCAGGTCTGGACACGATAACTACCGGCATGGGGCAGATTCATGGCGGCCGCCCGCGGCCGGATCCGGGTAGGGTCTCGGGCGGGAGTGTCATTACAATGCTTGACGTCGCGCCGGCCCGACCCGAAGCTTTCGGCAACCCGGAGCCCGCCCATGACCTTCGATCCAAAATCCCTCGACGATCTCGCCCGCCGCCTGGCCGACGCCGTGCCGCCGGGACTCGCGGCGCTCAAGAACGACCTCGAGCAGAACTTCAAGGCGGTGCTCCAGAGCGGGCTCACAAAGCTCGATCTCGTGACGCGCCAGGAATTCGACATCCAGTCCGGCGTGCTGCGCCGAAGCCGCGAGCGGCTCGAAGAGCTCGAAGCACGCATCGCCGCGCTCGAGGGCAAGCAGAAGTAGCCAGCGCGCGCGGGGCGCGATGAGCCTCGCGACTGTCCTCACACGTGCGCAATTCGGGCTCGATGCGCCGCTGGTGCGCGTCGAAGTACATTGCGGCGCCGGTCTGCCGCAGCTCTCCGTGGTCGGGCTCGCCGAAGTCGCCGTGCGCGAAAGTCGAGACCGCGTGCGCGCAGCGCTTGCGCACTGTGGCTATGAATTCCCGGCCGGGCGCATCACCGTCAATCTGGCGCCAGCGGATCTGCCGAAAGAAGGCGGGCGCTTCGACCTTGCGATCGCGCTCGGGATACTCGCGGCTTCCGAACAGCAGCCATTCGGCACGCTGGAAGGCATCGAGTTCTACGGTGAACTTTCGCTCTCGGGTGAGTTGCGCCCGGTGCGCGGAGCGCTTGCCGCAGCGGTACACGCGGTGCGCGACAGCCGAAGGCTGGTTGTGCCCTTGTCAAATGCGGATGAGGCGCGCGTTGCGCGCGGCGCATCGGTTGCCGGCGCTGCGAGTCTGACATCTGTCTGCAATGGGCTGCGCGGCGGCGCGGGGCTCGATTTCGCCTGCGGCGGTGCATTGCCCGACTGCGCGCAGGCGGCGCCCGATCTCGCGGACGTGCGCGGTCAGGCTGCGGCCAGGCGCGCGCTCGAAGTGGCGGCCGCGGGCGGCCACAGCCTGCTGATGATCGGTCCACCAGGCTCGGGCAAAAGCATGTTGGCGCAACGATTACCCGGCCTGCTGCCCGCGCTTGATGATCATGAAGCGCTCGAATGCGCGATGTTGCATTCGCTGGGCCGTGACCTGCCGCCGGTGGCGGAATGGCGGCGGCGGCCATTTCGCGCGCCACATCACGGGGCTTCCGCCGCTGCGGTCATTGGCGGAGGCGGGCGGCTCAATCCGGGCGAGATCTCGCTGGCACATCACGGCGTGCTGTTTCTGGACGAACTGCCTGAATTCCATCGCGACGTGCTAGAAGCGCTGCGCGAGCCACTCGAGACCGGCAGCGTCAGCGTGGCGCGCGCCGCCTGGCGCGGCCATTTTCCGGCGCGATTCCAGTTGATCGCCGCGATGAATCCCTGCCCCTGTGGCTACGCGGGCGATCCCAATGGCCGCTGCCGCTGCACGCCGCCGCAGATCCGCCGCTATCTGGGGAAACTCTCAGGGCCGTTACTCGATCGGGTTGGCATGCATGTG
>JANPCY010000473.1:0-2302 GCA_031431175.1 Steroidobacteraceae bacterium
GGCTCAATATACTTGCATGTCATGTAATGTGATGCTACACATGCGATCATCACATAACTGCCCTAGTGTTGCACCGTCATGCCGTGGCGTCTTCTGAAATTCGGGTTGGCGCGCAGGTATTCCGAGCCGCGGATGTTCACGCGCCATGACGAACTCAAGGGAAGCTATGACGTCGTCATCATCGGCGCAGGGGGCCATGGTCTCGCCTCAGCGTACTACCTTGCGCGCGACCACGGAATCCGCAATGTGGCGGTGCTGGAGAAGGGCTACATCGGCGGCGGCAATACCGGCCGCAATACGACGATCATCCGCTCGAACTACCTGACCCCTGAAGGCGTGCAATTCTACGACGAGAGCGTGCGCCTGTGGCGCGATCTGTCGCAGGACTTCGACCTCAATCTCTTTTACTCGACGCGCGGGCACTTCACGCTGGCGCACACGGATTCTGCGATGCGCACCATGCGCTGGCGTGCCGAGGTCAACAAGCATTTCGGCATCGACAGCGAGGCGATCGACGCGAAGTCGGTCGCCGCAGCGATTCCGATGATGGATCTCGACTGCGGCGGCCACGGACTCCCGGTGCTGGGTGCGCTCTATCACGCACCCGGCGCGATCGCACGCCACGACACGGTGGCCTGGGGTTATGGGCGCGGCGCCGACCGCCGTGGTGTCGAGATTCACCAGAATACCGAGGTCACGGGAATCGAGCTGGAAGATCGGGGCTCGGGCCCCGCGGTCGTCGGCGTACGCACCAACCGGGGCCGCATCGCGACCCGCAAGCTGCTGTGCGCCGTCGCGGGGTCGACGCCGCGAGTGCTCGCAATGGCCGGATTGCGTTCGCCGATCTACATCCATCCGCTGCAGGCGATGGTGTCGGAGCCGCTCAAGCCCTGGCTCGATCCGATCATCGTCTCAGGATCGCTCCATGTGTATGTCAGCCAGAGCGCCCGTGGCGAACTCGTGATGGGTGCATCGCTCGATCCTTACGAACTGCATTCGACGCGGTCGACGCTCGACTTTGCCGAGTCGCTGAGCGCGCACATGCTCGATCTGTTCCCCTTTCTGTCGGACGTGAAAATCGTGCGCCAGTGGACCGGAATGGCCGATATGACGCCCGACTTCGCCCCGATCATGGGCAAGACTCCGGTCAAGGGTTTTTACCTCGACTCGGGCTGGGGCACCTGGGGATTCAAGGCGACACCGGTGTGCGGCAAGACAATGAGCCATACCGTCGCGACCGACGAGGATCACAGTCTCATTCGCGGCTTCGCGTTCGATCGCTTTGACCGCTATGCGTTGACGGGCGAGAAGGGCGCCGCTTCGGTCGGGCATTAGGCACATGAAGATTCTCACCTGTCCCGTCAATGGTCCACGACCCATCAGCGAGTTTGCATATGGCGGTGAGCTGCGCGAGATGCCCGATCCCGCGAGCGCGTCCGATGCGACCTGGTCAGACTACGTCTTCAATCGCAGCAGCGTGCCTTGCATCAAGCTCGAATGGTGGTGTCACACCGCGAGCGGTGTCTGGTTCATTGCAGAACGCGATACCGCCAGCGACGTGGCGCTGCGGACATTCATCTACACCCGGCCGGCCGGAAACGCCGCATGAAGCGGCTCGCCAGGCAGCCCGGAGAGTGGATCGATCGGTCGAAGTCGATCTCTTTTTCGTTCGAGGGACGCCGGTATCAAGGCTACCAGGGAGATACGCTCACCAGCGCGCTCATGGCCAGCGGTGTCCGCACTCTGGGGCGCTCGTTCAAGTATCATCGTCGGCGCGGCGCGCTGTCGGTCGCGAACCACGACGTCAATGCAATGGTGCAGGCCGTGCACGCTGGACGCAGCGTGCCGAATGCGCGTGCGGATCTCCTGCCCATCGTTGAAGGATTGGCGGCGACCGCGGTCAACGCGCAAGGCGGCCTCGCGGGAGACCGTCGGGCACTCCTCGATTCCCTGTCGGCGTTTCTCCCGGTCGGGTTTTACTACAAGGCGTTTTACGGCAAACGCCAGTTCCCATACTGGGAGCGGTTGTTTCGTGAGCTGGCCGGACTCGGTGCAGTGGATCTGCAGGCGTCGCGCCGCGTGAGCGCCAAGCGCTATGATTTCGCCGATGTCGTTGTCGTGGGTGGTGGTCCTGCGGGGCTTGCGGCGGCGCTTGCGGCGGCGAATGCCGGTGCCGACGTCGCATTGGTCGATGAAAATCCGCGGTTCGGCGGAAGCGGCATCTATGCCCTGGGATCGGACCCGGCAAGTCTGGGACGAATGACTGATCTCGTCGGGTCGGTCGCAGCGCATGCACGAATCC
>JANPCY010000474.1:0-2145 GCA_031431175.1 Steroidobacteraceae bacterium
TAGCGCTTTTCATCGACGTCTTTCAGCGACTTGAGCCAGGGGTAGGTCTGGCAGCCCGGCTCCATGACCTGCTCCAGGAACGAGTCCCGGGTTCCGGATGTCGGCGGCGGCCCCAGCACCTCGATGCGCACGGCCGGAAGCGCCTTGTTAACTTCCTTCCAGGTCTTGTAGGGATTCGCAATCAGCTGAGTGGGCGTCGCCGGATCCGGGATCTGCCTGGCGAGCGCCAGGTAGATGTCTTTCCTCGTCAGGCGATAGAGAGGCGATGCCTTCGCGTTTGCCAGCACGATGCCATCGAAGCCGATCCTGATCTCGACGACGTCATTGACGCCGTTTTTCCTGCAGTCGGCCAGTTCCGTCGCCTTGATGCGCCGCGACGCGTTCGTGAAGTCCGGGTACTGCACACCAACACCCGAGCAGAACAGCTTCATGCCGCCACCCGTGCCGGTACTCTCAACTTTCGGTGTCTTGAACTGACTGGCGCGGCCGAACTGCTCGGCAACCGTCGACGTAAACGGAAACACCGTCGAGGAACCGACAATGCTGATGTAGTCGCGCGCGGACTGTGCAGCAGCAGCCGGGGCTGTCAAAGTCGCCACAAGAGCCGCAATCAGAACTTTCCTGTACACGATGAATCCTCCAGTGCTGGCCATCAGGCTTTGCACGCCAGCCAATAGCCGCGTGCCTTTGCGTCGGCCGGTACTGTAATCGGCGTTTGTTACAGAAATGCGTCAGCCGCAGGCGCGGCCGGGAACGCTGGTGGCAGGAAGAAGCCGGCGGGATGGAAAGTGCGCAGTGAAGGTCGAGCCGTGGCCTTCGACACTCGTGATCTCGAGGTGCCCGCCGTGTCGCTGCAGGCCGTGCTTGACGATCGAAAGTCCGAGCCCCGATCCGCCGCTTGCGCGGGCGCGCGCGCGATCGACCCGGTAGAAACGCTCGGTCAGCCGCGGCAGGTGCTCGGCCGCGATGCCGATTCCGGTATCCACGACCGCAAGATGCGCACCGCCATCGTCACAGGTCCAGCGCACGGTGATCGTGCCATCTGCGGGTGTGTACTTGACGGCATTCGAGACCAGGTTGGACGCGATCGAGTGCAATTCACGTTCGCTCCCGAGCAGACCCCTCTCCGCCTTGATGTCCAGCTCGAATCGCTGCGCTGTCACTGCCGATGCCCGGGCTTCACGCACGAGTTGCTCAAGGAGTTCAGGCACCTTGACAGGCAGCATCGGCGCCTCGTCAGCGCTCGACTCCATTCGCGAAAGCTCCAGCAGGTCCTCCACGATTTCACGCATGCGCTCGGCCTGAAGGCGCATGTCCGCGATCGGCTCCCGCCATTCCTGACCCAGGCCGGTCTCGTCGCCAAGCTGGTCGAGATAGCCCACGATCACCGTGAGCGGCGAGCGCAGCTCATGCGATGCGTTGGCGACGAAGTCCTTGCGCATCTGTTCGAGTCGCGCCTCGCGGGTGACGTCGCGCACCAGCATCAGCAATTGCCCGCCAGCCGGGATCACGATGAGCATCAGCGATTTTTCGCCACCCTGCATGCGCACGACGACACCCGCACCACTGGCGGGGCCCTGCAAGTAAGTTGAGAACTCGGGCTGCCGGATCAGATTTTCGATCGGCATCCCGCGATCGACGGCGCGCCGGAGGCCCAGCATCAGCGCGGCCATGCGATTGAACCAGATGATCTCGCGGCCAGGAGACAGCAGCACGACGCCATCGGGAAGCGCAGCGGTCAAGCGCCGGAATTCGCGGAACAGTTGGGTCACGCGACGCTTGTGGAACTGCTTGCGCCGGTAGATACGGCCGATCAACGCGACCACGTCGCCCCACACGCCGCCGAGATCGGGTGGCGCTTCCTGCGAGCGGAGCCGAAGCCAACGCTGCACGCGGTACAGATTCACGAGCTGCAAAGCCAGCATGCCGCCCAGCACGATCGTCAGCCACAGGCCAATGCGACCGAACACCAGGCCCAGACTGATAGCGGCTGCAACGGCGCCGGCGAGCCTTACAAGCGCGAAGGACCATGCCGGTGACACGTCTCAGCCTTCCTGCACCGAGAAGCGGTAGCCGGCGCCGCGCACGGTCTGCACGAAGCGGTCGTAGCCACTCGGCTCGAGTGCCTTGCGCAGGCGCCGGATG
>JANPCY010000475.1:0-5679 GCA_031431175.1 Steroidobacteraceae bacterium
CAACTCTGCGGTCGCCTGGTACACATCGCGATCCAGGCGATCGAGGCGATCAATGTCCTCCGCAGCGCGCTTGAAGCGTTCGTACTCCTGCAGGCGCCGCACGAGTTCGGCGCGCGGATCGTCCTCTTCCTCGGCGTCGGACTGGCTGCGCGGCAGCAGCATGCGCGACTTGATCTCCGCCAGCATCGCCGCCATCAGCAGGTACTCGCCCGCGAGCTCCAGGTCGAGTTCTTGCATCAACTGGATGTACTCCATGTACTGGCGCGTGATATCCGCGATCGGAATGTCCAGCACGTCGAGATTCTGCCGCCGGATCATGTACAGCAGCAGATCGAGCGGCCCTTCGAATGCCTCGAGGAACACCTCGAGCGCCTGCGGCGGGATATAGAGATCACGAGGCATCACCGTAATCGGCTCGCCCTCGACGATTGCAAATGGCATTTCGTCTTGCAGCGGCAGCGGCTCGGCGGCGCCGTGCCCGGTGTCAGCAGTGACTGCGATTTCAGTGTATTCGGTCACCGGTACTCCAGCCCCACGGCGGCCCGTACATCTTCCATCGTTGCACGCGCCGCTTCGCGCGCGCGCTCGCAGCCCTTGGAAACAATATTGCGGACAACCTCCGGATTCTCCTCGAACTCCCGCGCGCGCTTGCGGATCGCGTCGATCTCGATGACCACGGAGTCTATCAAGGGCTTTTTGCAGTCCAGGCAACCGATGCCGGCGCTGCGGCAACCGGTCTGGACCCAGGCCCTGGTCTCCTCGCTCGAATAGATCTTGTGCAAGTCCCAAACCGGGCACTTTTCCGGGTCGCCCGGATCGCTGCGACGCACGCGCGCAGGATCGGTCTGCATCGCGCGCAGTTTCTTCGCCACGCTGTCCGGTTCCTCGCGAAGCCCGATTGTGTTGCCATAGGACTTCGACATCTTGCGGCCGTCGAGACCGGGTACCTTTGGCGACCTGGTCAGCAGCGCCGCGGGCTCCGACAGGATCGCACGCCCGCTACCTTCGAGGAGTCCGAGCAGCCGCTCGCGGTCAGCGATTGTCAGCTTGGCGCCAGACTCGATCAGCGATCGGGCCTTGGCCAAAGCCTCTGCATTGCCCTGCTCCTGGTACTGGCGGCGCAGTTCGGAATATTGCGCGGCATTCCGCGAACCCAGGCGCTTGATAGCGCGCTCGCAACGCGCCTCGAAATCCGGCTCACGTCCATAGATATGATTGAAGCGGCGCGCAACCTCGCGGGTGATCTCGACGTGTGCCACCTGGTCTTCGCCGACCGGCACGAATTCCGGGCGGTACATCAGGATATCGGCGCTCTGCAGGAGCGGGTAGCCCAGGAATCCGTAGGTGCTGAGATCCTTGTCTTTCAGCTGCTCCATCTGATCCTTGTAGGTCGGCACCCGCTCGAGCCAGGCCAGCGGCGTGATCATGGACAAGATCAGGTGCAGTTCCGCATGTTCCGGGATACGCGACTGGATAAAGATCGTGCAGGCGTCCGGATTCAACCCTGCGCCCAGCCAGTCAATCAGCACTTCGTGCACATTCGACTTGATTGCTGCCGTGTCGTCGTAGCCCGTCGTCAGCGCATGCCAGTCCGCGACGAAGAAAAAACATTCGTAGCGATACTGCAACTCGATCCAGTTCGCGAGTGCACCGTGGTAATTGCCGAGGTGCAGCTGGCCGGTTGGCCGCATGCCGGAAACGATGCGTCGGTTTTGGGTGGTGTTGCCGGCCAAAATCCTGCTCCTAGGTGGTCTGGAGCCCGAATGTCGCAATCAGCAGCCCCTGCAGGAATGCAATCGGGCCGCTCAAGATGGCGGACAACAGGTGGGTCGCAATCAATGCCAGGACGATCAAGAACCCAAACGGCCGGATCGCAGCCAGCATCGAGGCCAGCGGCCCAGGCGGCAACAGGTTTTCGAGCAACTGCCCGCCGTCGAGTGGCGGAATCGGCAGCAGGTTGAAAACCGCCAGGATCAGATTGATCTGGATTCCCCAGTCAGCCATGAGGCCGATCCACTCGCCCGTCACCCCCAGATCCACATGCTGGCTCACCATCATCAGGAATGCCCAGCACACGGCCATGGCCAGATTCGCGGCAGGACCTGCGGCAGACACCCACACCATATTTCGGCGTGGGTCCCGCATGAATCGCGGATTCACCGGCACCGGGCGCGCCCAACCAAACAGGAATCCGCCCAGCCAGAACAACAGTGCCGGCACCAGAACCGTACCGACCGGATCGATGTGCCGGATCGGATTGAGGCTCAACCTGCCCTGCGCCTCCGCGGTGCGATCGCCAAATGAGCGCGCGACCCAGCCATGAGCAACCTCATGCAGGGTTATCGCGAACAAGACGGGAATTGCGGCGATCGAAAGCCCGGTCAGGAACGAGGCAAGATCCATGGAGTTTCCAGATGGCGCCCCGAGGCCATCCTCGGGATTTGCAGCCAATTATACGTGGTGAACGATGGCTCTGTCGGTCATTGAAAGGGCCGCGGATCGCCCTTTCCAGCCCGCAAAATCACCGGCGCTTCGCCGGACAGGTCCACGATCGTGCTCGGTTCCAGGCCACAGTTGCCGCCGTCCAGAATCAGGTCGACGGCGTATCCAATGCGCTCCTCGATCTCGCGCGCATCGGTCATTGGCAACTCATCCCCCGGCAACAGCAGCGTCGTACTCATCAGGGGCTCGCCGTATTCAGCCAGCAGCTGGCGCACCACGACATGGT
This sequence comes from Steroidobacteraceae bacterium, assembly GCA_031431175.1. Taxonomy (GTDB): domain Bacteria; phylum Pseudomonadota; class Gammaproteobacteria; order Steroidobacterales; family Steroidobacteraceae; genus SCUD01. The sequence goes on from JANPCY010000475.1 coordinate 2,729, forward strand.
CCGGGACCCGGATGCCCACGGTCTTGCGGCGTTCCTCGAGCAGCCGACGCGGGACTTCATGGGTCGCCCGGAGAACGAATGTATAGGGTCCGGGCGTGAACGCCTTCAGCTGACGGTATTGCCAGTTCTCCACGCGGGCAAAGTGTGAAATTTCCGACAGGTCGCGGCAAACGAGAGTGAAAAAATGGCGCCTACTGGTCTGCCGAATGCGCTGGATGCGCTCCATCGCCTCCTTGGCACCGATCGCGCAACCCAAGGCATAGCAAGAATCCGTCGGATAGACGATCACGCCGCCTTCCCGCAGGCAATCCGCGGCGGTGCGCAGCATGCGTGCCTGCGGCGTCGCAGGATGCAACTCCAGACGCTCGGCCATGGTCCATTATGTACTGGCAGCGGGCCATATCCGCTTCCGCTATCATTGGCGACCCTTAATCACGGTTCCGGGCATGCAGCTGCTGTTCGACTTCCTGCCGGTCATCGCGTTTTTCATCGCGTACCAACTGGCACATGACATCTTTATCGCGACCACTGTGATCATCATCGCGACCGTTCTGCAGGTCTCGATCCACTGGATCCGGAAAAGGCGCGTCAGCCCGATGCACCTGGTTTCGGCCGGCCTGGTGCTCGTGTTTGGCGGTCTGACACTCGCGGTCCGCAATCCAGTGTTCATCATGTGGAAAGTAACAGTCGTCAACTGGCTATTCGCGTCCGCTTTTCTCACCAGTCAATTGCGGATATTTGGCGGGCGCCCGCTGATCCAGCGCCTGATGACCATGGCGGACGCGCAGCTCGACCTCGCACCAGTGCTGTGGCGGCGCCTGAATCTGGCCTGGACAGGTTTCTTCCTGCTGATCGGAGCCGCCAATCTCGTGGTGTTCCGATTTTTTGACGAAGCGACCTGGGTCAATTTCAAATTCTATGGCATGCTGGGACTGACGTTTGTATTCGTCATTGCGCAAGGTTTCTGGATCGCGTCGCGTACGCGCACCGCATGACTGAATCCCGGCTTACGCGCATCCAGACACGACTGGAGTCCGCATTCGCCCCTGCCCAGGTTTCGGTGCGGGATGACAGCGCAAAACACGCTGGTCATCCGGGCGCACGCGGCGGGGCCGGACACTTTGCTGTACGAATCGAGTCTGGAGCATTCGCGGGCCGGAACCCGCTGCAACGGCATCGAATGGTCTATGAGGCCCTTGCGGAAATGATGCCGAGCGACATACATGCCCTTATCATTGAAGCGATTTCACCCAACGACAAGGAATAACTGAGGACAACATGAGACAGTCACACGCATTGGCCATCACGGCCGCAATTCTACTGCTGGCCGCAGGCTGCACGAAGACGGACACTGCCGCCGCTGGCGCCTCCGATACCGCCGTAAAGCCGGTGGCAATGGTGGATGGAACCGCGATTTCGCAAGACGTGTGGAATCTCTACGTCAAGGCCCGGCATGAAGGCAAGGCGGCCGAGGAACTTACGCCCGAACAGCGTGCTGAGACACTCGACGAACTGATCGGCATGTACGTGGGCGCGCAGGAAGCCAGGAAGCAGGAACTGACGACCGGTGAGGACGGCGCACGAATCGAGCTGATGCACACCAGCTCGATGACCGAGTTGCTGTTCAAGAAGTTCGTCGACGGCAAGGAGCCGACCGAAGAAGAGTTGAAAGCGGAATACGACGCGCGGATTGCGGATTTGCCGAAAACCGAATTTCATGCCCGCCATATCCTTGTCGACGATGAAGCCAAGGCGAAGGATCTGATAGCGCAGATTGACAAGGGAGCAAGCTTTGAGAAGCTCGCCACCGAGAACTCAAAGGACGGATCGGCGACCGAGGGCGGCGATCTGGGCTGGTTCATGGCGTCGCAGATGGTCAAGCCATTCGCCGACGCTTTGCAGCAACTCGAGGTCGGGAAGTACACCGCTACGCCCGTGAAATCTGATTTCGGCTGGCACGTAATCAAGCTCGAGGAATCACGAGCTGCGACTCCGCCCCCTTATGAGTCAGTCAAGCCGAAACTGGGACCGATGGTGCAGCAGAAGAAATTCGAGGCGCACCTCAAGGAGCTGGTCAAGGCCGCCAAAGTCGAACGCACGCCCGCCGAAGTCGCTAAGTGACACCGAAGTAGCGGGAATAGGTACGGTTCATCGGATTGATGGGCGGCGCTCTGATGTGTGGCTGCACGAGGCGCCGGGTCACGTAGAAATAGACCGGCAGTAGCGGATAGTCCCCGAGCATCAGCTGCTCTGCCTGTTGCAGCAACAGGCGCCTTCGCGCGGTATCGGTCTCCACGGTGGCGGCGGCCAGCAGTCGCGCGTACTTCGCATTTGACCAGCGGCCGAAGTTCTGCGGACTGCCGTCTGTCATCGTGTCGAGAAAACTCGACGCGTCGTTGTAATCTGCCGACCAACCGACCCGCACGACGTCCCACTGCGTGGGATCGGCGCGTGCCGCAAGGTATGCGCGAAACTCCATTTGTACCAATTCAGTTTCGACGCCAAGTTCCTGCTTCCAAATGGATGCGATCGCGACACAAATTTTCTCGACCAGGTCGTTTTCGTTGTACAACAGCCGCAGGCGGAGGGGTTTGGTCGCGGAATAACCCGCAGCTGCATAGAGTGAGCGAGCCTTCGAGAGGCGTGCCGTGACCGCAGATTCATGCCACTCATATGCCGCCGGTGTGTAATTCCAGACGCCCTCCGGCACCAGTGAATAGGCGGGTACCTGGCCAGCGCGCGTGATCGAAGTCGTAATCGCCTCACGGTCGATCGCAAGCGACAAAGCCTCCCGTAATTCGCGCCTGCCACTTAGCGGTCCCTGATCCGTGTTGAAGGAATAGTAGAAAGTCGCCAGGGCCGCGCGATGCTGAAGGCCGGAGCCTGGCCGCCTGGCGAGCTCCGCAAAGCGCTGCTCCGGAACATTGTTTGTTACGTCCAATTCACCGGAG
>JANPCY010000476.1:0-2664 GCA_031431175.1 Steroidobacteraceae bacterium
CCTATTTCGGCGACCAGTCGCTTTATAGCGTGCGGCTGAAAAGCGGCGCGGAACTGCAGGTCAGCGCGCAGAACCTGCGGCGTTCGGAGAAGCTGACCGTCGAATGGGACGACGAGGTCTTCCTCTCGTGGGAAATCGCAAGCACCGTCCTGCTGCAGTCATGAGCAACGAGGCCACCGACAATGGCGGGCAGGCGCTGCGCTGGCTGCGCAGGACCGTGATGCTGCCGTACCTGTGGTTGCTGCTGTTCTTCCTCGCGCCGTTCCTGATTATCCTGAAGATCAGCGTTGCCGAACCGATCGTCGCGCAACCGCCGTTCACGCCACTGCTCGAATGGGGCGTGCAGGGCCTCACGGGCCTGAAGGCCACATTCGAGAACTATGCCTACCTGTTCGAGGACGGCTATTACGGAATCATCTACCTGTCGTCGCTGAAAATGGCGGCCATCGGTACGCTGCTGTGCCTGCTGCTCGGCTACCCGATGGCGTATTCCATCGCGCGCCAGCCACCGCGCCGCCGGCAGATCATGCTGATGGCAGTCATCCTGCCGTTCTGGATCTCGTTCCTGCTGCGCGTCTACGCCTGGATCGGCTTGCTGAACAACCGGGGCGTGATCAACGAGTTTCTACTCTGGCTGGGTGTGATAGACCACCCATTGCCGATGCTCTACAACGACTTTGCCGTGTACCTCGGCATCGTCTATTCGTACCTGCCATTCATGATCCTGCCGCTGTACGCTAATCTCGAGCGTCATGACCACGACCTGCTCGACGCAGCTGCCGATCTCGGCGCACGACGCTGGCAGGGATTCATCGATGTGACGCTGCCGCTGTCCGTGCCGGGCATCATCGGCGGCTGTCTCCTGGTGTTCATACCGGCGGTCGGCGAGTTTACGATTCCTGCGTTGCTGGGCGGCGCGGACACGCTGATGATCGGCCGCGTGCTGTGGGACGAATTCTTCATCAACCGGGACTGGCCGGTAGCCTCGGCGGTTTCCGTCGTGCTGCTCCTGTTGCTGGTCGTGCCGATGCTCTGGTTCCAGCGCCTGCAGCGCCGCGAGCAGGAGCTGGGGAGATGAAGAAACGCTCGCCGATGCTGATGATGATCGTGGCATTTGGTTATGCACTCCTTTACGTGCCGATCGTGTCGGTCGTGATCTACTCGTTCAATGACTCACGACTGGTGACGCTATGGGGAGGATTCTCGCTGCGCTGGTACGCGAATCTCCTGTCAGACGATGAATTGCTCGGTGCCGCCCTCCTTAGTCTGCGGATTGCAATCGTCAGCGCGACCTTTGCCACGGCGCTGGGAGCCATCGTCGCGCTCGCGCTGCATCGCGTGAACCGCCTGCGAGGCAGGCTGCTGCTCTCCGGCATGGTGACGGCGCCGCTGGTGATGCCGGAGATCATTACCGGCCTTTCGCTGCTGTTCCTGTTCATTTCCATGGCCGATCTGATCGGCTGGCCCGCATCGCGCGGCGCGACCACGATCACGATCGCGCACATCACCTTCTCGATGGCTTATGTGGTCGTGGTCGTCCGGTCGCGGCTCGCTGCAATGGACGAGTCCCTCGAGGATGCCGCAATGGACCTCGGCGGGCGCCCGGTGGAGGTTTTTTTCGACATCACCGTGCCAATGCTGCTGCCGGCACTGGTCTCGGGCTGGCTGCTTTCATTCACGCTGTCGCTCGACGATCTGGTGATCTCGAGCTTCGTGTCGGGCCCGGGTGCCACGACACTGCCGATGCTGATCTTTGCGAAAGTGCGCCTCGGCGTGACCCCTGACATCAATGCGATCACGACGATCATCATTACCGTGGTGGCGATTGCCGTGGCGACGGCGGCTTTCGTTTCCGGCCGGCGTGAGTCGGCGGGCGTGCGGCGGACGGCCTCCCAGGGGTAAGATAGCCTGGCCATGGAACTCAACAAGTTACTGGACACCTGGCAGAGCGGTCACGCGCTGCCGCGCGCCGTTTATCAGGATCCGGAGATCTACGAGAGCGAGATCCGCCGCATCTTCCTGAAGTCCTGGCAATACGTCGGGCATGCCAGCCAGATTCCGCAACGCGGCGATTATTTCCTGTTCGAGATCGCGGGCGAATCGGTCATCCTGGTGCGGGACGGCGAGGGTGCCGTCAATGCACTGTTGAATGTCTGCAGGCATCGCGGCTCGCGCATCTGCGATGCGCCCGAAGGTCGGGAGACGCGGCTGACCTGCAGGTACCACGGCTGGACCTACGGCCTGGACGGCTCATTGCGTGCCGTGGGCTTTGCACCGGAAGGCATGGACAAGACCCGGCTGGGCTTGAAGCGCCTGCAAGTCAAGGTGTTTCAGGGCCTGATATTCATCAATTTCGATCCGGATGCCGCGCCCTTCGCCGCGATCGAGAATGACCTCGGTCCGGTGCTCGCGCCCTGGTGCCTCGAGCGCGCGAAGATTGCGCACCGGAAGAACTACCCGATTGCGAGCAACTGGAAGCTGGCGGTCGAGAACTACTGCGAGTGCTATCACTGCCTGGCTGCGCACCCGGAATATTCGGTCGGGCACAGTCTCGCGCTGCCGCGCGAGGATTGCGAAGTGATGCTGGAGCAGGTTCTCACGCGCGACGAATCCGTCGGGCTCTCGCGCGCCGTAGTCCGTCATTCGTGGCTCGCATCGGGAATG
>JANPCY010000477.1:0-2092 GCA_031431175.1 Steroidobacteraceae bacterium
ATCTCGACATCGACCGCGCCGTTTCACGCCTTCGTCCGGGTCTCAGCGATCTGATGCGCGACTTGCCGGAGCTGATCGAAGGCCTGGAGATCGAGCGCTATGACCGCGCGCTGCAGCGATTTGCGCGCGAGGGCGTGCCGCCACGCGTCGCGCGCCGCGTCGCCTGTCTGGGCGCGATTCATTCGGGCGTGGACGTCGTCGAGGTAGCATTGGCACGCAAGACACCGGTCGCGCATGCGGCCAGGGTGTATTTCGGCCTTGGTGCAGCCATTGGACTCGACTGGATCCATGGCGAGATCGAGCGGCTCGCAGTCGATGGACACTGGCAGGCCGTTGCGCGCGGCACGCTGCGAGAGGAGGCCTATTTGTTGCATCGCAGGCTGTGCGACAAAGTCGTCGCGCGTAGCGGCAAGTGCGAGTCCGGCGCTGCCATTCGCTCGTGGCTCACGCAAGGCGGTGGCGCGGCCGAGAATCTCGGTCGCGCGGTGCAGGAGATGAAGGCCATCGGCACCGCGGACTTCCCGACTCTATCGGTAGCGCTGCAGGCCGTCCGGCGCCTGGCCGAACGCTAGATCGACATCAGATCTCGAGCTGCTCGCCGATCTCGATGACGCGTCCCGGCGGCAGGCCGAAGTGGTACGCTGCCGGCCGCGAATTGCGCGCCATCAACGCGTACAAGCGCTTGCGCCAGCGGGCCAAACCGGAACGTCCCGTCACCAGGATGTTCTTCTTCCCAAGCACGTAGATGGTCTCGGCCGGACGGAATGGAAGGTCCCCGCGTTCAGCTTCCGCCAGCAGCGAAGGCACGCTGCGGGACTCCATGAAGCCGTAGCGCGCCACCACGCGGTACAGGCCGGCCGCCAGTTCGCGCACGGTCACGCGCTCGCCTTTCCTGGACCTGGGCTCGACACCCGTCTCGACGGTCAGCAGCACGATGCGCTCGTGGATCGTCTTGTGCGTCTCGATGGTGCGTTGCAGGGCGCGCGGCACGCCATTCGGGCTGCTGTCGAGATAAACGGCGGTGCCCGGAACCCGATTGAGACCCTCATCGGCAACGAGTGCGACCAGCGAGCGCAGCGGCATTTGGCGCCGCAGCAGCTGGTCGAGACCGGCCAGCCGGCCGTCGCGCCAGGTCAGCATGATCGTCAGGATCACTCCGCTCGCGGCCAGCGGCAACCAGCCGCCATCCGGGATCTTCAGACTGTTTGCCGTCAGGAACGAGAGTTCGATGACCAGTTCGAGGTACGCCACCATCAGCATGATGCGCGCGCCACGTCCCTGCTGTGATCCCAGCCAGGCGATCATGAAGATATTGTTGACCAGCATCGCCCCGATGATCGCGACGCCATAAGCGCCCGCCAGGGCATCCGAGGAGCCGAATGCCAGCACCAATCCGATGGTCGCCCACATGAGCATCCAGTTCGCGGCCGGCGCGTAGATTTGGCCCTCCGTCTCGTCGGATGAATGGATCACGGTCAGTCGCGGCAGGAATCCGAGTTGCATCGCTTGATGTGCAACCGTGTACACGCCCGAAATGACTGCCTGCGAGGCGATGATCGCAGCGGCTGTCGCAAGCAGCACCAGCGGTGTCAGCGCCCATTCCGGCGCCATCAGGTAGAAAGGACTGGCCACAGTCCCGGCATCCGAAAGCGCGAGCGCGCCCTGGCCGAAGTAGTTCAGCACAAGGGACGGCAACACGAGCCCATACCAGGCAAGCCGGATCGGCCGTCGGCCGAAGTGCCCCATGTCGGCGTACAGCGCCTCACCGCCGGTCACCGTCAGGAACACGGCAGCCAGCACGATCAGTGATTCGCTGCGATGCTCGATCAGGAATGCGATCGCGTAGGCGGGGTTGACCGCCGCGAGCACCGACGGCTGGCGCAGGATCCAGCTGATGCCGAGGACAGCGAGCGTCAGGAACCAGATCACCATCACCGGGCCAAACAGGCCGCCGACCGTGCCGGTGCCCCGCTTCTGGAAATTGAACAGCAATACCAGGATGACGATCACCAGCGGAATCACGGCGGCGCTGAACGCCGGACTCATAACGGAGAGTCCCTCGACGGCAGACATCACAGTGATCGCCGGCGTG
>JANPCY010000478.1:0-9744 GCA_031431175.1 Steroidobacteraceae bacterium
GGTTGCGGTGTCGAGATTGCCGGTGGGCTCGTCGGCAAATAACACGGAGGGCCGCGTCACGAAGGCGCGCGCGATGGCCACGCGCTGCTGCTCGCCGCCCGAGAGCTGCCGCGGGTAATGCCCCAGGCGGCTCTCGAGCCCGACCTGGCGCAGTACCTCGCGCGCGGCGGCTCTCGCGTCCGGGCGGCCGGCAAGCTCGAGCGGCAGCATCACGTTCTCAAGCGCGGTCAGCGACGGGATCAGGTGAAAGGACTGGAATACGAAGCCGACGTGCCGCGCGCGCGCCGCCGCGCGGCCGTCTTCGTCAAGCGCCGAGAGCTCGACGCCTTCGAGCCAGACCGCGCCATGGCTCGGCTCATCGAGGCCTGCGAGCAGCGCAAGCAATGTTGACTTTCCGGCGCCCGAGGCCCCGACCACGGCGACGGATTCGCCAGCGCTGACCCGGAGGCTGACGTCATCCAGTATCGTCAGCATTCCCTCCGGGCTGGTAACCTGCTTGCGCAAACTTCTGGCTTCAAGCACTGTCTTTCTATCCATGCGTCTCGTCCTGTCATTGATGCTATGTCTGATCGCCGCCGCGCCATTGTCAGCGCGGGCCGCGGAACCGCCGGCCATCCTGGTCGTCGGCGATTCCCTGTCGGCCGGCTACGGGCTATTGCCCGGGCAGGGCTGGGTGACGCTGCTGCAGCAGCGGCTGAAGCGAGAAGGTTACGGTTACCGCGTGGTCAACGCCAGCGTAACCGGCGAGACCACGGATAGCGGAGTCCAGCGGCTCGACCGCGCGCTCGCGCAGCACCAGCCCGCGGTCGTGATCATCGAACTCGGCGGCAATGATGGACTGCGCGGCCTGCCGGTATCGAGGGTGCGCGCGAATCTCGAATTGCTGATCATGAAGAGTCGCACCGCGGGCGCGCAGGTGCTGCTGGTCGCGATTCGCGTGCCGACCAACTATGGCCAGCGCTATGCCTCGTCATTCCAGGGCATCTACGAGGAACTTGCGATCCGGCACCGAATCGGCGTCGTTCCATTCCTTTCCGAGCAGGTCGCGATGGACCTTGCGCTGTTCCAGGCGGACGGCATTCACCCGAATGCCCGGGCGCAGCCGCTACTGCTCGACAATCTCTGGCCGCAGCTTGCGCCGCTCTTGCAACACTCAAATGGATGACGTGAGGTATTGGCGCAGGGACTATCCACCGGGTGTGCCCGACGACATCGATCCGGACTCGGTGCGCTCGCTGAAGCATATGTTCGAGGACGCCTGCCGCAATTACGCGGCATCGCCTGCCGTCTCGAACATGGGCCGGACGCTGAGCTACCGCGAAGTTAACGAGCTGTCACGGCGCTTCGCTGCCTGGCTGCAGAGGCAGGCCGGGCTCAGGAAAGGCGATCGCGTCGCCTTGATGATGCCGAACATCCTGCAGTATCCGATTGCGATCATCGGCACGCTGCGTGCCGGCTGCACGGTCGTCAATGTCAATCCGCTCTACACGGCGCGCGAACTCGAGCATCAGCTGAACGACTCGGGCGCCACGGTGATCGTGATATTCGAGAATGCCTGCGCCACGCTCGAGCAGGTCATCGCCCGAACGCCGGTCAGGCGCGTCGTCGTGACCGGCATCGGCGACATGCTCGGCTTCCCGAAGGGGCCGATCACCAATTTCGTGATCCGGCACGTCAAGAAGATGGTGCCGCCGTGGAAGCTGCCGGGCGCGCTGCCGTTCAACGAAATCATCAAGGCCGGGGGGTCGCTCAAGCTCGATCAGGTGGACGTGAGCGGCGACGATGTCGCGTTCCTGCAATACACCGGTGGCACGACCGGCGTGTCGAAGGGTGCGGTACTCACGCATCGCAACCTGGTCGCGAACACCCTGCAGGTCGTGGCGTTCATGCCGGAACTCAGCGAGATCAGGAACGCGGTCGTCATCACCGCGCTGCCGATCTATCACATCTTTGCGCTGACCTCGAACTTCCTCGTTTTCTCGCGGGTCGGTGGCCAGAACGTGCTGATCACGAATCCGCGCGACCTGGCCGGTTTCGTCGCTGAATTGCGGCGCGTCCGCTTCACCTTCATCACCGGCGTCAACACGCTCTTCAATGCGCTGTTGAACACGCCGGGTTTCGATCAGCTGGATTTCAGTTCGCTGAAGATCGCGCTCGGCGGCGGCATGGCGGTGCAGGCGGCGGTATCCGAGCGCTGGCGACAGGTCACAGGCCGGCACATCTGCCAGGGCTGGGGGCTCACCGAATCCTCTCCGGTCGGCACCGCGAACCTGCCGGGCACGATGGAATTCACGGGCTCGATCGGCTATCCGCTGCCATCCACCGAGATTTCGATCCGAGACGACGACGGCAATGTGCTGCCGCCAGGCGCGGTCGGCGAGATCTGCTTGCGCGGACCGCAGGTCATGCGCGGTTACTGGAACCGCCCCGAGGAAACCGCCGAGGTCATGCTGCCGGGCGGCTGGCTTCGCACCGGCGATATCGGCCGCATGGACGAGCGCGGCCGCACATTCCTCGAGGATCGCAAGAAGGACATGATCCTTGTGTCCGGCTTCAACGTGTATCCGAATGAAGTCGAGGGCGTCGTTGCGCAGATGCCGGGCGTGCTCGAGGTCGCGGCAGTCGCGCAGCCGGACGAGAAATCCGGCGAGGTGGTTGCGCTATTCATCGTCAGGAAAGACCCCGCGCTCACCGGCGAACAGGTCGTCGCGTTCTGCAAGCGCGAGCTGACCGGCTACAAAGTGCCGCGCGCCATCTATTTCCGCGATGAATTGCCGAAAACCAACGTCGGCAAAATCCTGCGCCGCACGCTGCGCGACGAGATAAAGGGGACGCAACCCTTTAAGGGGTAAAGGGTTGCGTCCCCTTTATCCGCTGCTTACCGGTGATATTGCGGCGAGAGCTCTTGCACGGCCGCGATCATCGCGGCCACGTGATCCGGGTTCGTATCTGGCTGCACACCATGCCCCAGGTTGAATACATGCCCGGGTCCGCGCCCGTAGCTCTCGAGTACGCGTGCGACCTCGTGGCGAATCCAGTCCGGCGGCTCGTGCAGCAGGGCGGGATCGAGATTGCCCTGTAGCGCGACACGATCGCCGGTGGCCCGGCGCGCAGCGGACAGTTCCGTCGCCGAGTCGATGCCCAAAGCATCTGCGCCGGTCGCGGCCATGCGGGCAAGCCAGATGCCGCCACCCTTGGTGAACAGGATCACCGGCACGCGCCGCCCTTCCGGCTCGCGCGCGAGGCCGGCCAGGATCTGCTGCATGTAGGCCAGCGAAAACTCCAGATAGTCCGGCGTTGCGAGCGCGCCGCCCCAAGTGTCAAAGATCATGACAGCCTGCACGCCGGCCGCGATCTGCGCATTGAGGTACGCCGTCGTCGCACGCGCGAGCTTGTCGAGGAGCGCATGCAGGGTCCGTGGCTCGGCCTGCAGCATCCCCTTGATACGTTGGGAATCCCTGCTCGATCCGCCTTCCACCATGTAGGTCGCGACGGTCCACGGCGAACCCGCAAAACCGATCAGCGGGACTCGACCGGCGAGCTCGCGGCGAATCAGCCTGATGGCGTCCAGTACGAACCGCAGCTTGTCGTCCGGATCGGGCACGGGCAACGAGCCGACATCGGCCTCATTGCGCACGGGTCGCGCAATGCGCGGTCCCTCGCCTTCCTCGAAGCCGAGACCGCGCCCCATCGCATGCGGAATGACCAGGATATCGGAAAAAAGTATCGCGGCATCGAGCGGATAGCGCGCGAGCGGCTGCAATGTCACCTCGCAGGCAAGTTCCGGGTTGGTGCACAGCGCCATGAAACTACCGGCCTTCGCACGCGTCGCGCGGTACTCCGGCAGGTAGCGGCCGGCCTGGCGCATGATCCAGACCGGCGTGCGGTCCACAGGCTCGCGCAGAAGCGCGCGCAGCAGCCGGTCATTGCCGGGCTGCGCGCTCATCCGCGGGGAAACAGGCCCGCGATGGTCGCCTGGATCTGCTGCGCGGCGGCATGCGGTTCCGCGGCATCGCGTATCGGCCGACCGACGACGATGTAATCGGCGCCATTCACGAATGCCTCGGGTACGCTCATGACGCGCTTCTGGTCGTCGGTCGGGCGGTTTTCGACCGGCCGGATGCCCGGTGTGACGACGATCAGGCGATCATCCACGCCCGCGCGCAGCAGTTTCGCCTCGAGCCCGGAGGAGACAACGCCGGCACAGCCGGCAGCGAGCGCGCGCCGTGCTCGCGACAGCACCAGCTCTCCCACGTCGCACTGGAATCCCATGTCGTCGAGATCGCCGCGATCGAGGCTGGTCAGCACGGTCACCGCAAGGATCCCGACATCGCCCGCGGCCGCGACCGCCGCCTCCATGATCGACTGGTTGCCGTGCACGGTCGCGAAGGTCACGCCGCGATTGCGCAGATTGCGCACGGCCGCGGCGACCGTGGCCGGCACGTCGAAGAATTTGAGGTCCACGAACACGCGCTTGCCGCGGCCAACCATCCAGTCGAGCAGTTCAAAGGCGTCGCCTGACATGAACAGCTCAAGCCCGAGCTTGTAGAAGGACACTGAATCGCCAAGCGTGTCTGCGAGCCGGCGCGCGGCGTCAGCGTTTTGCACGTCCATCGCGAAGATCAGTCGTTCGCGCGCAGTTATATCGGCCCTGGCCACCCTGCCTCCTTCATTCGCCGCGCGATGGTATCAAACCGGTGGGATCCTAGGACCCCTTGCCCAAAAGTCGCGCGTGTTCCTGGAACGCGTAGCGGTCCGTCATGCCGGCAACATAATCGGCGACCGCGCGGGCACGGCCTGCCACTCCCTGGGCGGTTTCCATTGCGAGAGCCGCTTCACGGTGTTCCGCCGGCATGCGCTTCTGGTCCCGCATGAAGGCCTCAAACAGGCCACGGAGCACCTGCGCCGCACCAGTGCGCTGCGCTTCGATGTGCTCATGCCGGTAGAGCCGCGTGCGCAGAAACTTTTTCAGTTCTGCGTGTTCGGCAGCCCTGGCCACCGAGAATCCCACGAGTGGCTGCGCCAAGGCGCGGACCGCGTCGATGTTTGCGGGCTTCGCCTCAACAAGGCGCCCTGCAGTCGTCTCGATCAGGTCGCTCACGACGTCGTGGATCATGCGCCGCCCGATCTCATGGATCATGCGCCGCGCCGGCAGATTCGTGTACGTGGCACTGACGATCGCATGGTGGCGCGCGAACAGCGCCACCTCGCGCAGGTCGTCGATAGTCACGAGGCCAGAGCGCAGGCCATCGTCCACGTCGTGGTTGTTGTAGGCGATCGCATCGGCGAGATCCGCAATCTGCGCCTCAAGACCTGGTTGCTGGCGCTCGATGAAGCGCCGGCCAACGGCGCCCAGCTGCCGCGCATGCGCGAGCGAACAGTGCTTCAGTATCCCCTCGCGGGTTTCGAAGCTGAGGTTGAGGCCACGAAACCGCGCGTAGCGCTCTTCGAGTTCATCGACGACCCGCAACGACTGCAGGTTGTGCTCGAAGCCGCCGTATTCGCGCATGCATTCGTTCAGCACGTCCTGGCCCGCGTGACCGAAGGGCGTGTGGCCCAGGTCGTGTGCGAGGCAGATAGCCTCGGTCAGCGGCTCGGATAGCGCAAGCGCGACAGCCACCGAGCGGCCGATCTGGGCGACTTCCAGTGAATGCGTGAGGCGCGTGCGGTACATGTCGCCTTCGTGATTGATGAACACCTGCGTCTTGTAGACCAGGCGCCGGAAGGCGTTCGAATGCACGATGCGGTCGCGATCGCGCTGGAATTCGCTGCGGTAATCGGCCGGCGGCTCAGGATGCCGGCGCCCGCGCGAAGTGGCAAGGAGCGCCGCGTACGGTGCAAGGCCGGCGTCCGGGTCGCGGCCCTTTCTCAAGCTGCGCCCGTGCCGGCCCGATCCTCGAGCAGCGTCTCGAGCGCGTCCTGCGGAAACTCGGCCGTACAGCTTGCCGCGCCGATCGCATCCAGCAGCACCAGACGCAGCCGTCCGCCCGCGACTTTCTTGTCCATGCCGAGGAGCGCGAGCATGCGCGCGCGCCCCAGCCGCGGCGGATCGACCGGCAGACCGGCACGGACGAGCAGCATGCGCACGCGATCGACGTCGCCCGCGGCCAGGCGGCCGCAGCGCCCGGAGAGTTCGGCGGCCAGCACGATACCGGCGGCGACCGCCTCACCGTGCAGCCAGCGGCCATGACCCAGCCCCGTCTCAATTGCGTGCCCGAAACTGTGGCCGAGATTCAGAAGTGCGCGGGCGCCCAGTTCGCGCTCGTCGCGCTCGACAATGCCGGCCTTGATCTCGCAGGCGCGGCGGATCGCCTCCGCGAGCGCCTCCGGATTGCGTGCCAGCAAAGCCTCGATCTGCAGTTCCAGCCAGGCGAAGAACGCACCATCGGCGATCAACGCCGCCTTGATGATCTCGGCAAGGCCCGCGCGCAGTTCGCGATCCGGCAGAGTGCCGAGCGTGTCGGTGTCGGTGATGACGGCGGCGGGCTGGTGGAAGGCGCCGATCAGGTTCTTGCCACCCGGATGATTGACGCCGGTCTTGCCGCCGACCGCCGAATCGACCTGCGCAAGCAATGTGGTCGGCAACTGCAGGCAGGCGACGCCACGCTGGTAGGTGGCCGCCGCAAAGCCGGCGATGTCGCCGATGACGCCACCGCCGAGCGCGAGCACCATGCAGTCGCGATTCATGCGTGCGTCCACGAGCGCGTCGATGATCCGCGCGGCGCTTGCGAGCGTCTTGTGCTGTTCGCCATCCGGCAGCAGGCATTGCGTGAATGGACGGCCTGCAAGGCCCTCGCGCAGGCGCGGCAGCCACAGGGGCCCCACAGTCTCACTGCTGACGATCATCAGTTGTGCAGCGCCCGTGTGCTCGGCGAGCAATGCCTGCGATCCCAGCAGGCCCGGCCCGATCAGGATGGGACAACGCCTGGCGCCGAGATTCAGGTTGATGCGTTGCATGCGGAAAGCGCCGTGGCGATCTCGTCGGCTACCGAGTTCAGGCGGCGCCCGTCGGTCTTGATCGTGATGGTCGCGATGGACCGGTAGAGCGGATCGCGCACGAGCATCAACTCTTCGAGCCTGGTGCGCGGGTCAGCGGTGGCAAGCAAGGGCCGGTGCTGCCCGTGCCGCGTGCGTTGCAGCTGCTGGTCGATGGTCGCGTCGAGGAATACGACCGTGCCGCGCGTGGACAACCGCTGACGATTCTCTGGCAGCAGTATCGCCCCGCCGCCGGTCGCGAGCACGATGCCTGCGGTTTGAGTCAGTTCATCAATCACATCGCGCTCACGGATCCGGAATCCGGCCTCGCCCTCGCGCTCGAAGATGTAGGCAATATCGACGCCGGTGCGTGCCTCGATCTCGGCGTCGCTGTCCGCGAATATAAGGCCAAGCCGCTCTGCGAGCTGCCGCCCGACCGCGGTCTTGCCCGAACCCATCGGCCCCACCAGAAAGACACTCCGATCCAATCGCGATACACCCCCAGGGAGCCCCGGATTCACCCCCGCAGCGGCGGGCCGGAAATGACACGGCCGCCCGGAGGCGGCCGTGTGACTGTGCATGGGAACCGGCCCCGGACGCAAGCCGGGACCCGTGGCGTCAGTTGATGTTCGAGCCCTCGCGCAGGATCCGCGGCGTAATGAAGATCAGCAACTCATCGCGGTTGTTGGTCTTGCTCTTGGACTTGAACAGGTTGCCGAGCACCGGCACGTCGCCGAGCAGCGGAACCTTCTTCTCCGAATCGCGGCGTTCCGTCTCCATGATGCCACCCAGCACGACCGTCTGGCCGTCCTTGACGAGCACCTGGGTCTGGATGTTGCGCGTGTCGATCGAAGGCACGAAGCCGCCGGTGGCGCTCGGCACCAGTTGGCCGACGCTGTCCTTGGTGACGGTCAGGTCGAGGATGACGCGGTCATCCGGCGTAATCTGCGGTGTCACCTTGAGCGACAACACGGCCTTCTTGAACTGCGTGGTCGTCGCGCCGCTGGACGACGATTCCTGGTACGGAATCTCAACACCCTGTTCGATGATCGCCTCGCGCCCGTTCGCCGTGATGACGCGCGGGGTCGACTTGATCTCGCCGCGACCTTCGTTCTGGGCGGCCGACAGCTCGAGGTCGATCAGGTAGTCGTCGAAGTCGAGGATCGACAGCGCGATGCGGCCCGCCGGGTTCGCGACCGGCATGTTCACGTTGTAGCGATCGAAGTTGCCAAATGGCACGCTGACCGGGAACGGCGAGCCGGTCGTCGCCAGGTTGTCGAGCGCCGACCCCATGATCTTGTCAGTGGATTGCGCACTGCCGCTGATCGCCATCAGGTCTTTGATGTCATCCGATATGCGCGTAAACCCGAAGCGAACACCAAGCTCGCGGCTGAAATCGTCGCTGACGATCACGATGCGCGCCTCGATCTGTACCTGGCGCACCGGGATGTCGAGTGTCGAGACCAGGTCACGGATTGCGGTCAACTGACTCGCGGTGTCCTGCACGAGCATCGTATTGGTGCGTTCGTCGACCGCGACGCTGCCGCGCGCAGACAGCAGCGAACCGCCGCCGCTCGACTTGACCAGCCGTGCGATTTCCGAGGCCTTCGCATAGTTGACCTGGAGAAACTCAGTCCGTAGCGGTGCCAGGTCCTCGATATCCTTCTGGGCGGCGAGCTCGGACTTCTCCTGCGCCGCGAGCTCGGCCTGGGGCGCAACCAGGATCACGTTGTTCTTGCGCCGCATGTCGAGGCCCTTGGTCCGCAGCACGATGTCGAGTGCCTGGTCCCACGGGACATTCTGCAGGCGCAGTGTCACGCGGCCCTTGACCGAGTCGGACACCACGATGTTCTGCCCGCTGGTGTCAGCGAGGAGTTGCAGCACCGGGCGCACGTCGATGTCCTGGAAGTTCAACGTCAGGCGCTCGCCCGTGTAGACCTTCTCTTCCATGGACGTGATGGCAGCCTTGACGCGCTGCTTGACCTCGATGACGTACTGGTTGTCAGTCTGGTAGGCAAGCTGCTCGAAGTCACCGGTCGCGGTCACGACGACGCGCGCGTTATCGCCGACCCGCGTCGCGTCGACCATCGTCACCGGCGTCGCGAAGTCCACGACGTCGTAGCGCTTCATGTTTTCTTCATTGAGCTGGACGCCCGTGAAGTCAACGATCACACGGTTGCCTTCCTGGCGCAGGCTGGCGGGAGTCGCCGGATCCGAGAGCTGCACGACGACGCGGCCAGCGCCATCCGGCGAGCGGCGGAAATCCACGCCGGTGATGCTGCGCCGATCACCCGATGGCGCGGCAGCATAGGTGGCTGTGGCCGCCACTGATGAGGCTGCCGCGGTACCGCCAAGGGTCACCACCACGCTGTCGCCGTCCGCATGGGCCGAATACGGCACGAGGGAATCGAGGTTAAAAACGACACGCGTGCGGCCCGAAGCTTCCGCGGCGACAATTGTGTCGACACCGCCTGTGCCGACGTCAATACGCCGGTTTTCGAGCGCCAGCACGACGTCCGGCAGGTCCACCGAAAGCCGCGCGGGACGATCGATCGTGAAGGTCAGCGGCTGCGGCGCGACACCGTCGGTGCGCAGCCTGATCTGCAGGGTCTGATCCTGCATCGGCTGCACTTCGACCGCGGTCAGCCGGACCGGGCCCTGTGCCAGCGCGATCTGCGACCATGCTATGGCCACTGTCGCCAGCGCGCCGCCGAGCCCGCGCGCGAGGCTTCGCGCCCCGCTGTTGATCAACGCCGTTGTCCGGTTAAT